>JAYVUL010000252.1:0-7467 GCA_043787935.1 Chitinophagaceae bacterium
CCTGCAGGATTTAATAAAGGCACTTCTACCATTGAATTTAATGGTACAGTAGCCCAAAACATTAATGCACTGGATTATTATAACCTGGAAACATCTTCTACCGGTGGCCGTACCTTGATCAGTGGCGCTACCACTGGTGTGGCCAATACTTTCACTCCCGGTGTATTAAATGCCTTTACTGTACTCAACAGTACAGTTGATTTCAATGGGGTATCGGCAAACCAGACTATTACATCAACTGCATTCAGTTTCTACAATGTTGGGTTTAAGAACGGAGGCATAAAATCTTTAGGGGCTGCGGTAAGTGTTCAAAAAACAATGACCATGGGGGTTAGTACCACTTTTGCATTATCAACCTTTAACCTTACGCTGCGTTCAGTGAGTGGCCTTACTGCCAATGTTACAACGGTGCCTGCTTCTGCTACCATAGACCAGGCCAGCACCGGCAGATTCATTGTTGAAAGATATGTTGAACCGCTAAGATCATGGCGATTACTTACTGCTCCTATCAACACATTGCAAACCATCAAAGCTGCCTGGATGGAAGGATCTGCACCTGCAACCTATCCTTCGTCAAATCCTGATAATCTGCCAAACTATGGAACTCATATCACCGGCCCTTCACCGGCTGCCAATGGATTTGATGCAAGCCCGCAAAACAACTATTCCATGAAGTATTATATCAATGGTACAGGTTGGGTGGGTACTGCAGCCGGCGTTTCATTAAAAACTTCCGATGATATTACCAGCAAGCCGGGGTGGATGATATTTGTGAGGGGTAACAGGTCATACGACATTTTAAACACCAATGTTGGAACACCCGCAGTTTATACTACACTGCGTACCACTGGTAAAATCAATGTGGGTGACAGGCCGGCATTGACCATACCACCAGGATTTACCATTGTGGCGAATCCTTATGCATCGGCTATTAATTTCAGCAGTGTTACAAAAGTGCCTGCTGCAACGGCAAATGATATCTTTTATGTATGGGATGCTAAAAGAACCAGCGGAAGTACTTCAACTACAGTGGGTGGCTGGATAGCATTAACAAGAGGTGCAGGGAACACTTACATACCGAATGTGCCACCAGTAAGTTCCACCATTGATCTTACAACAGGCCGTATTGAATCGGGCGTAGCCATAGCAGTAGACGGTGCAAATTTAACCAGCGTTACCATTAAGGAAACGGACAAGTCTGATATTAGTACTCTATTCTTCAGGCCGCAGCCGCCCCGTCATTCAATCATGTTGCGTACCAATTTATATGTAAGGAACAGTGACAGTTCGTTGGCGCTTTTTGATGGGACATTGATGATGTTCGGCAAGAACTACAGTTCGGATGTTGATGGTGCAGATGCACGCAAGCAATTTAATACTGCTGAAAACCTGAGTATAGCTGATAAAGGCATTTTATTGTCAATTGATAAAAGAGATATGTTGACTAAAAAGGATACTATATTTTACAGTATCAATCAAATGAGGGTGCGTAATTACACATTTGAATTCATAGCGGATGAGATCGCAGAAAATAACCTGGCTGGATTCATTGAAGATAAGTTTATGAAAACAAAAACAGCCTTGAATATGAGGGGCACTACTACACTTGATTTTAACATCATCAACAACCCCGGTTCTTATGCAGCAGACAGGTTCAGGATAGTATTTAAAAAAGCGGTTAAGTTTGATGATATCAAAGCAGCGTCTTTAAAAAATGATATCAGTGTTGATTGGAAAGTGGAGGAAGAAAATGAAATCAATCATTATGAAATACTGCGATCTGCCGATGGAGAAAATTTTAGCAAAATTGGTAGCCAATATACAAAATACAATGAGTTGATAAATAGCTACAATTGGATGGATGAAGGGGTAACTCCGGGGATATACTTTTATCAAATTAAGGCGATATCCAACAATGGAGTAGAAGCATTCAGCGATGTGGTTAAAGTAAAAGTAATAAACTGCAACAGCCCAATGCTGGTATTTCCCAACCCGGTAACGGATGGGACCATTCAATTGCAGCTGAATAACAAAGTTGCCGGCACCTATTTGGTAAGGTTGATGAATGGGCAGGGCCAGGTGGTGAGTACAAAAAATGTGCAGCACACCGGAGGAACCGTTACCCAGAAACTGGAAACCAACAATGCTTTACCTTCCGGTATTTATGACCTGGAAGTTACTGAACCCGGTAAAAAGATCAGTGTGATCAAAGTATTCATGGATAAAAAATAAGATTTTTAAAATGGAATGCAGCCTGCGGGCGGCAGTAAAAAATAACCCACATGAAGAAAATATGTTTAAGCATCATGGCAACAGTTATTATGTCGGGTGCTGCAGTATATGCAGATGGCGGTAAAAAGAGTACCAAAAAAACGGTGACCAAAAAGGAATGTACGAAAGCAAATTGCCCTAACACTGCCAATTGCCATAAGGCAGTGTGCCCCAACAAACCAGGCTGCATCTGCAATTAAATTAAATTTTGTATTCACAAAGCCCATCATGCTGGTGATGGGCTTTGTTGTAATGCTGATTGTATGTCTGCGCTTTGACGGGAATGCTGCTCCCAATGCATTGCCAACAGTTGGGCTACAATTTCAGGCTCCCAAATATTTCGCTGCCAATCTTCAATTATCGGCTTTAAGAATTATGAATTGGCTTTGAGCCATAAGAATTTACAATTACCATAAATATCCGCAGTATATGTCTGAAACTGCACCAGGTTAACAAACTGCGGTAATGCGGTGCATAAACTTATGGCAGATAATCATTACTGTTTTATTGCCCTCATTTTTATAATATTGAACTGTGCCTAACTTTAAGGCAGCGCAATTGCACAAATCATAAAGTAAATTATCAGGTTCGTCTCATGATACTCTTTGTATGATGCCATCTGCATAAACCACGGTACGATTTTTAAAATAACTCCGCGTTTTAAAAATCGTACTGTCATAAAATCACCAAACTTTTTTTTCATTTATATAAATCCATTGGTCATTGGCTGCCGTACATAAGGGCAACAATTAAATAAAAAATCTAAACAAACAAAAATGAAAAAATTAAGTATGCTGCTGATGACAGCGGCCAGTGTTTTTTTTGGCAATGCAACATTTGCCCAAATGACGGCTCATGAAAAAACGGTAGAAGTTGGCGGAGCGCCGATGTATCCTTCAAAAGATATTGTGGCCAATGCCGTAAATAGTAAAGACCATACCACACTGGTGGCCGCAGTAAGAGCTGCCGGATTGGTTGCTACCCTTCAAAGTGCTGGCCCGTTTACCGTATTCGCCCCTACCAATGCTGCATTCAATTTATTGCCTGATGGTACCGTTGCTGATTTGCTGAAGCCGGAAAATAAGGCATCGTTAACAAAGGTGCTGACCTATCATGTGGTAGCCGGAAAATTAAACGCAGCAGATATTACAAAGAAAATAAAAGCAGGTAATGGTTCTGCAATATTGGCAACGGTAGCCGGTGGAAGTATCACAGTGAGTATGGAAGGAAAAAAATTAGCGATCAAAGATGAAAATGGCGGAACAGCTTATGTTACCATCAAAGATGTAAACCAAAGCAATGGGGTGATTCATGTAATTGATCATGTATTGTTACCAAAATAAACGTTTACCGGGTTTTAATGCTTAAATAAAAAATGGGCGATGATTTTTTTATCGCCCATTTTTATGATACACTTATTTTGTGGTTATCATTTTATCACCTGCATGCCCTTGAAGCTACTTTTTTCAGTGGCAACTTTTTCTATCTCCTCCCATTTTCTTGGTGCACTGGCCGACAGGTTTTCGTAGCTGTCTTTTTTTATTAACACATCATCTTCAATGCGCACGCCAATGTTCCACCATTTCCTGTTGCAGGGGCTTCCAGCAGGAATGTAAAGGCCGGGTTCTACCGTGATCACCATATTTTCTTTCAGTACACCATAAGCAGATTTATCATGTACATCCAGGCCAAGATGATGTGAACAGCCATGCGGATAATACAGCTTGATTTCTTCTGCCGTTTTTATGATACCCAATTGCACCATACCGGCAGCTAATATGGCATTGGCTTTTTCATTCAGTGCCTCAAAGGGGGTGCCTTCTTTGCACAGGGGGAAAATGGCTTCCTGGGCATCATATACCAACTGGTAGATGGCTTTTTGTTCCGGGGTAAATTTTCCGCTGGCTGGTATTGTCCTGGTTACATCCGCTGAATAGCCGTGGTATTCACTGCCTGCATCCATCAGCAATAACTGGTTGTTTATTTTCAGGGCACTGTTTTCTTCGTAATGCAAAATACAGCCGTTGCCGCCTGCACCCACTATGGCCGGGTAGCCTTCGTCTTCTGCACCATATTTTTTATGGATAAAAAGATGAATGCCTTCTATCTCTCTTTCACTGGTATTGGGCGTAATAGCCCTCATGGCTTCGGTATGTGCCAGGCAGGATATTTGTACCGACTTTCTCAGCAGTGCCAGTTCTTCGGGCATTTTTATTTCCCTTAGTTGTTCTGTTATCTCTTTATAGATGGCTGTGGGCCATTTTTTTTGTGCCTTGATTTTTGCGATCAATGGTTCCAAAGCCCCGGTGTCGGTGAGGTTTAAAAATTCGGTTATCAACGGACCTTTTTTTAAGGCAGCATTTGCAGCGGCTTTGTTTTTTTCATAGGCAATCATATTGGTCATATTACCCGGACTTGCATAATTGGCAATTACCTGCAGTTCGTTGTGCACTTCTTTGTCTGCTTTGGTTGCCTGTGCAGGGATCTTTTCTTTCAACGTTTGTAACAGGCCATACAGATCAAAACCACTGTCGTCTGTTTTTACATCATCAGGGATATCATCATACAATACCTCACTGAACGTGGTGAAATCAATACCAAAGCCGGCCAGGTCTTTTCCGGTAAATACATTGCTGAATCCCAGTGTAGCTTTTACGCCTTCAATACCCAGGCGCCTGCCAGTCCATGTTTCTCTCGACGCATCCCGCTGCCTTACAAAAAAAAGTTCTTTGTATTGCAGGCCATTCAATTGCTGCGGTTCTTTAAAAAGCAGCAATACGGCATCGGGTTCTTTATACCCGGAAAGATAATAGAGGTCAGGGTTTTGGTGAAACACATAATTGACGTCCTGTGAAAAAGTCCTTTCCGGGTAGGCAAAAATAAGGGCTGCCGATTTAGCCGGCATCAGGTTCCTGAAAGCCTCCCGCCGGGCTGCATGAAATGATTTTGGGAGATAATCAGTTGGTAAATTTTCCTGCGCCCCGGCCAGGTGAATGGAGAGCATGCTGACAATAGCAATGAATATTTTTTTCATTAGTTTGGGTTTAAATGCAGTTGGCTGGTTTTTAAAGTTTGAATATACCGTTGGCAGCAACCTGTTTTCAAACTTATGAAATATTCACTTGTGGCTGGTGGAAATTTTACTGTTGGTATGATCGTGTTTTATATTTGAATATTACACGTGCTGGTCAACCAGGATAGCATTTCCATCAGGATCGGTTACAAAAAAAGCCGCCGGCCCGGAACTTTGCTCATCGGCTTCTTTCTCTATTTTAATTCCTTTGCTTTTCAGTTGCCGCTGAATTTCCCTAACGTCATCAAATGGCTCTATTTTACCTGCGTTTTCATCCCATCCCGGGTTAAAGGTTAACATGTTTTTCTGAAACATTCCCTGGAACAGCCCGATTAGCGCATTCTCATTTTTCATGATGAGGTACTTTTTTTCAGGGCCTCCTGCAAAGACTTTAAATCCCAGGGTTTCATAAAACTGTTTTGAAGCGTTAATGTCCCTGACACTAAGGCTTACTGAAAATGCTCCTAATTTCATATTGTTTGTATGAGTGATTAATTTTTTTGAGGAGTGTGCTTTATTTTTTTTGGAATTATCATTTTTAGATGATGCAAAGATTTCAAAAGGAGCAAGCCCCAGGGCTGCTAATCCTATCCCGGTTTGTTTCAACCAATTTCTTCTGTTCGGCTTCATCATTTTTTATTTATGTTAATAATAGTTTGTATTCTAAAATAGCAGCGAAATAAAATTGTGGCCAGGATATGGAGTAATGCTACCGCACAGTAAGGTAATAATTTTAATGATTTTGCACAAGCCTGTTGTTGCTGTATACTTTGGAAGCCCCTCGATAAGATCATAACTGTTTGAAAGATTTTTATCAATTAAATAATTGTGCTTCGCCACGGCATATTTAACCGGGTGCGGAGGTATCCCTTGCTTCAGATCTTTTTTCCCCGTTGCCCGGTTGGGTGGCCATAGTCCTGGGGCTTATAAAAGGTTGTTTGGCTAATTCTTTGTTATCAATAAAAGCGGCAATCAGCTTCAGGATTTCATTTACTATTGTACTCCATTCAGCTTTCCGTTTAAGTATGACATTTAAATCATCTCAGTCATTTTAGCCAACTGCACCAAAGCCGTGGTATCCCTTGCGCCAAGCCTTTCTATCATGTTGCTGCGGTGGTTGCCAACCGTATTGGGGCTGATAAATAGCTGATTGGCTATTTCTTTGGTATCAATATCTGCTGCTATCATTTTCAGGATTTCTTTTTCTCTTGCACTCAACAGGTCGTGCTTAGAAAATAGTTTATCGTTTGAATGAAAAGTTTGTACAAATTGTTTTTGTTGTCCGTAAGCAAACCGTATCCAGTAATAAGGAAAATCTTTCTTAATCAGGTGATGGATATTCTGCACATAATTGAGCGTGTACCTGAAATTGCGCTGTTCATCAACATGTATTGGCATACCCTGCGAAAAAATGCAAATGGGTTTTCCGTCCAGCCGGGTAAACCGCATGCAGCTATGGTGGATCTTCATGTTAACCCTTTCTTCAAATGGAATTTGTAATAACACCTTAGTAAACCAATCCACCGATTCATAAGGAAATTGTGCATATTCCTTATTGAGTAAGCCCAGTATGGTAATCATGCGTTCCTGCATGGTTCCGTCCGGTAACGCCCCCCAAAACTCCAGGTGACCCACCTCCAGTTCGGGAGCAAATGTGTTGTGATTGAAAATGGTAAGGTGAGCATCTGTTCCTTTGATTCCCTGAAATAGAAATTCCAGTTCTTTTAAATAGGCTTCTCTGCCTTCAAGGCTGTCTTCGTTAAAAATATGCTGAGATAGATCCGTAACTGTATTGTAGATGGCTTCGCTTTTTTTCAGGCCAAGCAATATTTCATTGTCTAAAATATTTGCCATCAATTACCGGTTTATTTTGAAGACTTAAAGATAAATAAATATGAAAGATAATATTAATGTCTCAGGATTGGCAATAAACGACATGGGGCAAATGTAGATTCCGGATTATTTTTCCTTTATCGTAAACTGGTTCTTATTTCCCGTTTATTATTTGCTGCAATCAGTTCTGTAATTATTAAACAAAACGAAGTGGCAAACTGCTTCGTAAAATTTCTGCTTTATCGAAAGCCTGTTATTATTACCTGTATTTTTTTGCAGCAATCAGTTCT
>JAYVUL010000253.1:0-4556 GCA_043787935.1 Chitinophagaceae bacterium
TGGAGGGCAAACATTTTTACTCCTGATCAGCTCTATTAAATCTTTGGTGTCATCCACCACATCAATAACGCCGTCTTTATCCCTGTCGCCAGTTTCTTCTTTGTCACCGGCATAAAACCAGTATTTTAAATGCGGCTTTTTCCGGGATGATTTAATAAAGCTAAGCATGATGCGGTTTTTATCATCCGAATAATCAACAGCGCCGGCATCTTTATCCCTCCACCAGAATGAACCGGAAAAAACACCCACTTTATCTATCTTATCAGCATGGTTCCAGGCAATATCAAATGCAGACAAGCCTCCCAGTGAAGTTCCGGCAATCGCTATGGAATTGAACTTCCTGACACCAGCTTTCTTTTTAATTTAAGCATACAATTCATCGTCAATAAAGTCAGCATATTTGTCCGCTTTGTTTCCCCTGTTTTGAAAGTCAGGATATCCAGCCACGCCATAATCTTCATTTCGGTTTCGGGAATGAATGGCCACCACTAAAAGGGGCTGTATCAATTTCTTTGTATATAAACTGTCAACTGTTTTTTTTACCCTTAACTGGTCTGCATCCTGCCCGTCGTTCAGTAATAATAAATTCATTCCGCCTTTGTCATCCGGCAGGGGAGTGGTGATAATGGTGAGCTTAATATGCTCCTGGAGGTGCCGGCTGTACAGTTCGTCTTCCTGTTGTTTTATTTTTTTCTTACAGCCAGGTAACACAAAAGCTGCTGCCAGTAAGACTATAAACAGATTTGAAACTTGCTTCATACATTTATTTTGAAAAACAAATGTATATTATTTGGCAGCAAAACTGCAAACCATTACTTTTGCAACGCGAAGTAGAGCAGCGGTAGCTCGTCGGGCTCATAACCCGAAGGTCAGAGGTTCGATCCCTCTCTTCGCAACAAAAGTGAAGGCTCGTGAGAGCCTTTTTTATTCTCAACGATTTTAAGTTGATGAATTTGATTACCTTCTCCTTCTTTCGTTTTCAGGCCCGGTTGTCAAATTCCTTTTTTTTATTGTTTTAAATTGAACTATGAAATCAGGTTTTGTAAACATATTTGGTAAACCTAATGCGGGAAAAAGCACCCTCCTTAATGCATTGATGGGAGAGAAGATGGCTATTGTTTCTCACAAGGTACAAACAACGCGGCACCGCATCAAAGCAATCCTTACCGACCCTGGTTACCAGATTATTTTTTCCGATACTCCGGGTATCATCGAACCAAAATACAAACTGCATGAAAAAATGATGCAGGCGGTTAAAGGCAGCCTGGAAGATGCAGACGTAGCGCTGCTGATTGCCGACGCAGGAGAGCATCCTGAAGAGGCCAACAGTATTTTTGCCGCCCTCAAATTAAAAGCACCGGCATTGGTGGTGCTGAATAAATCAGACAAGGTAAAAGAAGACAGCCTGAAAGAAACAACGGATTATTTCAAGCAGCAGGCTTACTGTAAAGAGGTATTGGTGATCTCGGCATTAAAGAAAAAAGGCTTGCAGGAATTGCTGGTTAAAATTGTTTCCATGCTGCCCGAAGGCATGCCTTTTTATGAAGGCGATGACCTTAGTGATTTGCCGACAAAATTTTTCGTAAGTGAACTGGTAAGGGAAAAAATATTTTTATTATATGGTGAAGAGATACCCTATCATGCTACCGTTCTGATACAGGAATTTAAAGAAAAAACAACCCTCATAAAAATACAGGCCGATATCATTGTGCAACGGGATACGCAAAAAGGAATCATATTGGGTGAAGGAGGCAAGATGATCAAACAATTGGGTACCCTGGCAAGAAAGGATATTGAAGAGTTTTTAGGCAGCAAAGTTTTCCTGGAGTTGTTTGTAAAAGTAAGGCCCAAATGGAGGGATAATGAAACGCAGTTGAGGGAATACGGGTATTAAGCAATTGATAATTGATAAGGGGTTAATTGATAATTCAGTTAATTCAATCAATTCACCGTTGCGCCGGAAGCCGGTGGCAGTGAAAAAATTATCAATTATCAATTTTAAAATTATCAAATAAAGGTTATGAGTTTTACAGTAGCAATAGTAGGCAGGCCCAATGTAGGCAAAAGCACATTCTTCAACCGAATGCTGGAACAGCGCAAAGCCATTGTGGATGACCTGAGTGGCGTTACCCGCGACCGTCAGTATGGTGAGGCAGAATGGAACGGTAAGTTTTTCAATGTCATTGATACAGGGGGGTTTGTCACCAAGAGTCAGGATGTGTTTGAAAGAGAGATCCGCAAGCAGGTGATCATTGCTTTGGATGAGGCAGATGCGATTGTTTTTATGGTAGATGTGGCAACCGGCATTACCGACCTGGACGAGTCGATGGCGCAGATGCTGCGTAAAACTTCCAAGCCAATTTTTTTGGTAGTGAATAAAGTTGACAATCATGACAGGTTGCTGGAAGCTTCTGAATTCTACAGTCTTGGTTTTGAAAGTATCCATTTTTTATCTTCCATCAGCGGCACCGGTACCGGCGACCTGCTGGATGAAATAACAAACCTGATAACAGAGGATACCGAAAAGGATGATAGCGAAGGCTTGCCAAAATTTGCCATCATCGGCCAGCCGAATGTAGGCAAATCATCTTTACTGAATGCGCTCACAGGGCAGGAGCGTACCATTGTAAGCGATATTGCCGGTACTACAAGAGACAGTATCCATACACACTATAAACTTTTCAACAAGGAATTTATCCTCATTGATACCGCAGGTATCCGCCGCAAAGCAAAAGTGAATGAAGACCTGGAATTTTATTCTGTTATCCGTGCCGTAAAAGCGCTGGATGAAGCAGATGTGTGCCTTCTTTTGCTGGATGCAGAAAAAGGTATTTCAGCGCAGGACCTGAGCATCTTTGCTATGGCAGTAAAAAAAGGAAAAGGAGTAGTGGTACTCGTTAATAAATGGGATGTGATGGATAAAGAAACCAACACCGCCCGTGATTATGAAGCGGCATTGAAAAAACGACTGCAGCCCTTTGCAGATGTACCCATCCTGTTCATCTCTGCCACTGAAAAAATCAGGATACACAAAGCCATAGAACTGGCATTGGAAGTACATGAAAACAGGAATCAGCATATACCCACTTCCAAACTCAACGACATCATGCTAAAGGCTGTGGAAGCTTATCATGCACCCGTAGTTCGTGGAAACCAGGTGAAAATAAAATATGTAACACAGTTGCCGGTGAGGGTTCCTTCTTTTGCCTTTTTCTGCAACTACCCAGATGATATTAAAGCGCCGTACAAACATTACCTGGAAAACCAGATGCGGCAGCATTTTAAATTCAGCGGTGTGCCTGTCAGGATATTTTTCAGGAAAAAATAATTTAGTTTTTTGGATAAGCTTTGATACGCTGCGTTGAAATTTCATTGTGCTGCCAGCATGCTGGCAGGAAGCAGTGCGCTGGTGCCAAAAAAACATAGCCGGTAATACACCAGGAAAATATCCTTCCATAATTTTTCTCCCTTTCTCTTTGTTGTAATTTTGACTAATTTTCCTTTCCTGAAACAGAAAGATGAAATAGCATTAAAAAAAGAAGCGATTATGATAACAGGCAGTGGAATGATGTTGGGTGCAGTGGAGGCAAATGTAAAATACCCGGACACGAAAAAAGTTAACCAAATTGATGATTACTTTGGTACCAGAGTGGAAGATCCTTATCGCTGGCTGGAAGACGATAACAGTAATGAAACCAAGGCCTGGGTGCAGGAAGAAAATACGGTTACCAGCGCTTATTTAGCTGCCATCCCGTTCAGAGATAAAATAAAAAAAAGGCTGGAAGAAATGTGGAGCTATGCCAAATACAGTTCCCCGTTTAGGGAAGGCAACTACTATTACTTTTATAAAAATGACGGGCTGCAAAACCAGCCTGTGTTATACAGGCAGGTTGGCCTGCAGGGCACCCCGGAAGTTTTTATAGACCCTAATGCCATGAGCAAAGATGGCACAGTGGCTCCTGGGGTGCCTTCATTTACAAAGAATGCAAAATACTGTGCCTACCTGCTGTCGCAAAGTGGCAGCGACTGGCAGGAGGCTTACATCATGGAGGTGGAATCGAAAAAATTACTGGATGAAAAAATACAATGGATAAAATTCAGTGGCATTTCCTGGAAGGGTGATGAGGGGTTTTTCTACAGCCGTTATCCCAATGGGGAGGAAAGTAAAAAACTCAGCAGCAAAAATGAATACCATAAAGTGTATTATCATAAAATTGGTACCCTGCAAAATGCTGATGTGCTGGTATATGAAGATAATGAGCATCCGCAGATGACAATTGGAGGGGGGCTTACAGAAGATGAACGGTTTTTGATCATCAATAAAAGTGAGGGTACCAGCGGTGATGAAATATGGGTGAAAGACTTAAGATTGAACGGAGGCTTTACTTTACTGATAAAAGGTTTTGATACTGAGACAAACGTAGTAGATAATGATGGTGACCGGCTGCTGGTAAAAACAAATATGGATGCACCCAACTACAAGCTGGTATCCATTGACCCAAAAAATCCTGCTAAGGAAAACTGGATCGCAATCATTCCTTCAACAACTAATCTGC
>JAYVUL010000254.1:0-4781 GCA_043787935.1 Chitinophagaceae bacterium
TGAAAAAATACTGGCCCAGGGCGAATTACTGAAACAGGTCATATCAGCCCTTAGAGATGCAAGGAATAAGAACCAAGTTAAGCCAAAGGAAACCATCAAACTTCACATCCAGTCTGTTGATGTAACGGCCTATTCGGCAATTGAAAATATTATTGCCAAACAGGTAAATGCAGCTGCGATCATCTTTACCGGCGAGCCGGTGCCAAATACCATTGTAGTGGCTATTGAAAAAGAGAAATTCTATATGGAGGCGGAAATGCAGTTAGACAGTGCAACGCTGAAAAATGACCTGCAGAAAGACCTTGCACACCAGCAGAACTTTTTGCAATCGGTGGTAAAAAAACTCAGCAATGAAAGGTTTGTACAAAATGCAAAGCCCGAAGTGATAGCCCTGGAACAGAAAAAGCAGGCTGATACCGAAGCAAGGATAAAGACCATTGCAGAAAGCCTGGCAGCCCTGAATTAACGTTATCTATACTAATTACGCTTTAATTTCGTTGTAACTGAAAATTGGCTACAATGGTTAAAAAATTACTTGTCACCTGCTTATTTACTGCAACATTTTCGTTGATGGCTGATAGGGCAGTGGCACAGCAGCCGAAAAAACCAGCGGTAACTCCGGTAGTTAAATTTAAGCCGCCGGTGGTAAAAACTTTTCTTGGTAAATTTTCGGGTACTACTGCTGCCTGCCCAGCTGCAGAAGGGGCACAGGTGATTACTTTGCCGCTAAAAATCACTGATGCTCAAAATAACGTTTACCTCATTTCATCTTACCAGTTTGCCTACAAAAGAATTGGTGTAACGGAAGATGAAGAAACCGGTAAAACCTCCCCGCAAAGCGATATGGTGGCCGACCGCTTTACCGTAACGCCATTGCCTGAAATATGGAAAACAAATATTACCGAACAACTCCACAGCGGCGAACAACTATATTTCTTTGATATTGTGGTAAAGGACAAACAGGGCCGCCTGTTTTTTGCGCCTGAACTTAAAATTACCATTCAATAAAACGGAGGGGAACCCCATAACTGAAATTGGTAAGGGATGTATCACTGTTTTATCATTTAACCAATATTGCCTGCCCGCTTACCTGTGGTAAAATTGGGTCGAAACAGCAAGTACATTACCTGGAAGGAAATTCACTGCCTTTGATCAGAATTACAATTGAAATTACAAAAAGGACAACAGTTTTTTTTGCTTGTTCAATGAACAGGTGATTGATTTTGTGTCCTATTCTCCTGGAAAGGAAAATCAGAAACAGCACAAAATATACATTCGTCCTAATGGGGCCGCAACTGGATTCATTGTGTGTGTTTCCTGAAGGAGGAGGTATTGGACCTGTAGGCTAAGTTTTCCTGTCTATATCTTTTATTAATTGCCATTCATTAACCAATAGGATGAAAGGTTATAGGATTTTATTGTTTACATTTAGCAGGCAATTATTTCCGATGAAAAAAATATTCACTTCTTTTTTAACCATCCTCAGCATTCAATTATTTGCCCAGCCGGCAAATGATGTTCCCTGCAATGCCACGAATCTTATAGTTGATACCATAGGTTATAATTTAACCTGCACACCAACTACCATTTACAGTTGGACATTTGCCAACCCTTCTGTCGGGGCTTCCATACCCGCCGTTACCTGCGGAGCTGGCAATAACGTTTGGGATGATGTCTGGTTTAAATTCACTGTGCCCAGCACCGGCAGGGTAAATATTTATACAGAGAAAGGAAATATTCCAACAGACCCGGTTATGGAGGCCTATTCAGCCAGCAGCTGCAGCGGTACTTTCATATCAAAAGGCTGTAATGATGATTACAGTGGAAGCTATCCCGCCTTGTTACTTTCCGATTTAGTGCCCGGCAGCACCATTTATTTAAGGGTATGGATATTCAATGCTATTGTAGATGGCGATATCAGGATATGTATAACTGCCCAACCGTTTGCCTCAGACTCATCAAAAAAAGTTGGCATTGGCACCAATTCACCACAGGCAAACCTTGATGTAAATGGGAATGCCATCATCCGGGGAGAGTTGAGAATGGAAACTGTTACCAAAGGATTGATTTTACCACGAGTGAACGCAACACAATTAAATTCGATCAATCCTGCACCGCCCGGAACCCTTGCTTTTAATACTTCCGACTCTTCGTTATATGTGAACAGGAACTCAGGCTGGACAAAAATGAGTTCCGACTGGGGGTCCACTGATACCCATATCTATAATACCAACCCGGATAATGTGGGAATAGGAAATACGAACCCCACCCACGCACGGCTTGAAATCAATGGCAATGTGGGTGCTGCAGTAGCCATGTTTGGTGCAGATAAATTTGGTGTGACCATTGAAGCAAATAACCCGGAAATCGGCTTCAATTATTTCTTTAACAATGTTCCCAAAACAATTAAAGCCGGTAAAGCCGCGGTACTGGGCATGACGCCTTCTAACGGAGATTTATATATTGGTAATTTTAATGATAATGTATCCGCTACTGATTTTGGTAGTATCAGCGGGTTTCAAACCGTAATGACGGTTAAGCAAAATGGACATGTAGGAATATTAACGGATCCTGCAAGAGCGGGCTTTGAACAAAATGGGGTGGTGGGTAACACCGCAGCTATTTTTGGTGGAGAAGGTGCAGGCATATCATTGCAGCGCAATTGGCCGGCTGTTGGCTATAATCATTGGTATGACGGGGCCGTACATCGAAGTATTTCATCCGGGTGGGTGGGACAATTGGGACTGAGTCAATCTGATGGAAGTTTATATTTTGCAACGGCTGGGGATTATGTTTCAGTTGCTGCGAACCAGGATATGAGCTCAGTGGTTTCAAAATTTACAATAAGTCGCAAAGGTGATGTTTGGGCTAATGGAAACATCGCAATTAATAACGCCAATGATGGAGCAGCACTTAAAATACATAACACAGTAATCAGTACTAATAACATCAACACATCAGGGATCAGGTTTGAAACGGATGCGAATGGCGGTGGATCTTATCCATGGAATATCTTTGGTTCCAGTGCGTTTTATTTTGCTTACAATGGAGTTTGGAAATCAAATATCAGTGCCTCAGACGGATCTTATTACTATATCTCTGATGTAAGATTGAAAAAAGACATCCACCCGGTTGCCGATCAAACACTGTCAAAAATCATGTTGTTGAACCCTGTTAATTATTTAATGAAGGAAGAAGAAGGCAACAGTAAAAAACATATAGGGTTCATTTCGCAGGAGGTAGAAAAATTATACCCGGAAGTGGTACAGGAGTCCAATGGCATTAAGACCATGAACTACTCCGGCCTCATTCCCATTCTTACCAAAGGTATACAGGAACAGCAACAACAAATTGAAACTATGCAAAAAGATAACGCTGATTTAAAAACAAGACTGGAACAGCTGGAAAAAAATATCCAGCATAAATAAGGCAGCGCCAGTTTGGTGTTTTAAACAAAAGCTTACTCCACGGCAAAATCAATCTTAATCGTAATGGAAGCCGTTTTATTTTTGGATGAAGTATTGAATGCCCCGCCATAGCTGTAATCTTCATTGCTGTTTTGCCCGGTTATCTGGAACACACCCATCGTGGCTTTTTTAATTTTTCCCAATCCACTGCCTGCATTTTTTGCAATGGTCTCTGCCCGCTGCTTTGCATCTGCACTTGCTTTGGCCAGCAGGTCAACTTTTAGTTCAGAAAGTTTAGTGTAATAGTAGGAGGGAGAGGATGAATTGAATTCGATACCGCTTTCAATCAGTTCCGTTACTTCCCTCGAAATTTTTTCTACTTTATTGATGTCTTTGGAATCGACGGTAACATGTTGCTTTAGATTATAGCCAGTAAACTCACTGCCAACCTGTTTGCCATCTGCATCATACTTTGTAGTAAAATCTTTATCAATACTCACTGCCGAAAAAACCATTTCAGTATCCGTCACTCCTTTGCTTTTCAGGTAGCTCCTGATTTTTATTTCATCCACTTTCAGCAAAGAGTAGGCGCTTTTAAGGTCCATCATTTTGCGGCTGTAGTTGCCGGTCCATACAATCTGGTCGCTGGCAAAATCTTTTTCGGCCAGGCCGGTTACCGTAATATTTTCAGATGATTTGAACCGGTATTTATAGGCATTACCAACCACCCAAAAACAAATAATGGCTGCAAAACTGATGATAACAGGTGTGATATAATTTTTCATCTTTCCAATTTTAATAGGAATATAATAACCTTCTGTATATAGTAAAGTTAAAAGTAGCAAACTGCTTTTTACTATCCACCATTAACCTATACCTAAAACACCAACTGGTGTGTTTGCTTGATGATGCCAATTACAAATATACTCTGCACATGCCCCATGTTCTCAATATTGCTTAAACGGTTAACATGAAAATCATAATAAGCATTCATGTCCTCACATACTACTTTCAGCATAAAATCAAACTCGCCGGAAATATTGTAGCATTCGATCACCTCATTTAGTGCATGAATAGTTTTGATAAATTTGATGCCAGCGTTTTTATTATGCTCCTTCAGGCTTACATAGCAGATCACCATCAGGCCTTTTTTCACCTTGGTATGATCCACTAAAGTGGCATATTGCTTAATTACCCCATTGGCTTCCATCCGCTTGATGCGCTCATGCACCGGTGTAGTGCTCAGGTGTATTTTTTCGGCTAATTCTTTTACCGTCATGCGGGCATTTTGCTGCAGCAGGGCCAGGATAGCAATGTCTTTTGTATCCAGTGCCACAGTGGCGGAAGGTGATTGTTCTGTTTGATTAGGTGTAG
>JAYVUL010000255.1:0-17850 GCA_043787935.1 Chitinophagaceae bacterium
ATACGTTCGCCATTGGCCTGCTCCACCGCTGAGGCAGAGGTTTTCTTGAATGTTTCCACCCTGCCACCAAAAAGAGTATCTTCTATGATGCGCTTATAATTATTCAGGTATCCTTCAAATTGTGCATCTTCCAGGCTGTCGGCACCCCCTACTACATGAATGATGTTTTTCATCCAGGCCTTGTCGGCAATATTGCAACTGGGGCTTGCCTGCACCTGTTCGTATTCTGTCACTTTATCAAGATAATATTTAATTTCAGTGCCGTTGATTACAGATAACCTGCCAATAGGAATGAGCGGCACATTGGTACCCGGTTCGCAGGACAAAAGTACATCAGATGCGGGCCAGCCAAAAGTGGGCACCATATCCAATTGATTGATCAGCGGGTTATTTTCATTTTGCTTGTATTCAATGGAAGTAACGCCCCGGCCAATCATAAAAACATATTCAGGTTTGGGGCTAAACTGCTGGTAGGCAAAGCGGATAAAATCCCTTATCGCAGCAGGGTGCTGGCGGATGCCAAAAGCAAACTGGTCTGTTATTTCTTCAATCGAAATTACTTTTGTATTGAAGCCCCCTCCTGCCACAGAAGCCCGGTATTGTTTATACTGATCCACATAATTAATGCCGTTACCATCATTGTATAAAACCGGGTTGCTGATAATTAAATAATTACCCTGGTTGGCTGGCTGGTTATAATTAATAAAAGTTCTGGGGGCAGCACTGTTGATATTGGAATAATTATCCACTTCCATATTTACCAGCATGAATTTACGCACAGCATCACCTGATGGAGGTAAAGAAAATTTCACCTTACCGGTTTCAGTAATATCTCCTGTATACCGCCTGCCGTCATTGATACTGTACAGAACCGGAGGGGTGCTTCCATAATAAAAATTATTGATCACCAAAAAATTACCAACAGCGGAAGGCTTTAATTCAAAAGCAAAATTCTTCTGCCCGTTAAAATTAAATTCGGCAGGATAGGTAACAGCGAGGCTGGCAACAACTATCCTGTCATTGATATTGCCTGAAGTGCCGTTCATTGCCACCTGGAGGTAATTTGGGTTTTGCAGCAGGGTCAATGGTAAATTATCAATCTGCCTTTTTACAGTATCAAAATAATTCATAGGGGTATTTAGTACCACATTGTTAAAAAACTTTACCCTCAGATTCCTTGTATTAAGTGCATTTCCTACAGCTGCTATCTGAAACGATACACTGTTGGCCGGTCCGGCGGTATATACATTCATATTGACAAACTCTTTGTATAAATCAAAGCCTGGCGCAGCATCATAACTGGTCCACCCTTCACCAACATCATAAGACGAGGAATATACATACTCTCCCACCAGTACAGCATATCCCCGGTTATATTGCGCCCTGTAAGCAGAAGCTACCGTACGGAAGAAATAATTATCAGCAGGCAAAGAATTGCCGGCAACATCGTTATTTACATTCACATATCTCAGGTTGCCCGGAAAAGGATTCACGGTAAGAAAATAAGAAGCTGTATCCGTATGCAAACTAAAACTGTCGCACAATTGATACCCCGGTTTGGTGTACAATGGCTTATCGGGTACGCCATCATTCATTTTGCCCCAGAATTCAATGTAATCAGTATTGCCAAAAGGACCCGTTGGCACAGAAGTATACAACCTTACCTGCTCACCGTTGCGCCACAATTGAAAATATTCAGCAGGTGTATTGGTTAATCCCAAAGAAGCCAGCAATGGCTGGTTGATATGGAACAGGCCGGTTTTTGAAACTTTAAATTTGTAATAGGTTTTATTATAATCAATCCAGATGTTATTAAGCTGTGCTTTTGCAACAGAGGCAGAAAGTATAAATAGGGCAATAATTATTTTTCTCATCAGATAAAATGATTGAACTGTTATGTTGTTAGTTTTCTCTCCTGTTTAAATTTAACCTTAATGAAAATACATGTGTGTATAAAGGGTTAGACTGGTTTGCAAGGTTGGAATACGCATAATCCAGTGTTACATTTTTTATTTTTACCCCTGCACCCAGGCTCGGCTGGTATATCCATACCTTCTTCTGGTTCAATGTATCGCCATCGGATAGTGCTTTTTGAAAATTGGTTACCCCTGCCCTAACATAAAACACGTCACTTATGCTGGCTTCTAAACCAATGCTTGGGTCGGCACTTACTGCACTGCTGCTTAACACCGTATTTCTTTTTCCATCAAAGGTTAGGCTCATATTGGCTTCTGCCAGTAGTTTTACGGAGTTACTGATATCAAAATTATACCCGCCCCCTATTACCAGCCTTGGTGCCGTAAGCTCTGTTGACTTTACCGGTATTTCATTTTTGGTAAGGTATAAGACCTCTTTTTCTTTATCCGTAAATTTAAATGACCAGGCATTGAAAGTGGTGGTAATATCCCTGGCAACTATTCCAAAACGCCAGTTGCTACTGTGCATCTGTATCCCGGCATCAATACCAAACCCCCAGGCACTGGCAAATTTGCCCACTACCCTTCGGATAACTTTGGCATTCACACCAAAACTCCAGCGTTGCTCCTCCGACTCTTTGATCACTTGTGCAAAAGACAACAGCAGGGCATAATCAGCAGAGGAAAAAGTCTGGATATTACCATAATTGATACTGCCATCAGGTTCTACCAAAAATAATGTGTTGGGAATATCGTCTACAGCAAACCGTAAAAGCGACAAACCCAGGGTACGCCTGTTATCATGAATAGGCAATGCCACGGAAGCATAGTCAAATTTACCGATGCCGGCAAAATATTCAGCATGCATTACATTGATGGAGGGGTTATCTTTTACCCCAACCAATCCCGCAGGGTTCCAGTAACCGGAAGTACCATCTTCCACAGAAGCAACCTGGGCACTGCCCATTGCCAGGCCCCGGGCCCCTGCACCGATATTCAAAAATTCGTTGGAATACTTTCTGAATTGGGCAGTGAGAGCTGCAGGTATCAGCAGTATACCCATAAAAAAAACAGCAAGTTTATGATTCATATTTTGTTTTCCCTGGTTGATTTGTAATTGGAATTGGATGTAACTAACTTTTAAAACGCTTTTTTACTAACTAAATTGTGCCGGTTTTCCAAAATGTGGAAGCCCCGGCAAAGTTCGCAAATTTAGCAGTATTGGGTTTAAAAAGGATGGAACGGTTTTTCATAATAAACAGGTTATTGAACATGAAGACCCGTCATAAAATGAAAATGCTGCATATTTTTTCATACTAAATCTTTGGCCTGCCCCAACAGGCCAGATTGCTTTATAAATCGAATTGAAATTATTTGCAGGTCCCAATCCTGATTTCTCAGTTTTTGTAAGCACATTTGCAAAAATTACAGTTCAATATATAACTGGTTTATGACAAATTTAATAGCAGAGTTGCAATGGCGTGGAATGGTTCAGGACATTATGCCCGGTACTGAAGAGCAGCTGAACAAAGAAATGACTACCGGCTATATTGGCTTTGACCCTACAGCCGACAGCCTGCATATCGGAAACCTTGTCCCCATTATATTGTTGATCCATCTGCAAAAATGCGGGCACAAACCCATTGCCCTGGTTGGAGGTGCTACCGGCATGGTAGGTGACCCAAGCGGCAAAAGCGAAGAACGTAATTTATTGAGCGAAGAAATACTTAACCACAATGTGGCCTGCGTAAAAAAGCAACTGGAAAAATTTTTAGATTTTAAAAGCGGGGAACCCAATGCAGCCGAAATGGCCAACAACTACGACTGGTTTAAGGATTTCAGTTTTTTGAATTTTATCAGGGATGTAGGCAAGCATATTACGGTGAACTATATGATGAGCAAAGACAGCGTAAAGAAAAGGCTGGAAGGCGACAATGGCATGAGCTTTACTGAATTTACCTACCAGCTGGTGCAGGGCTACGATTTTTATTACCTGCACAAATATAAAAACTGCAAACTGCAAATGGGCGGCAGCGACCAGTGGGGAAATATTGTAACCGGCACCGAACTGATCAGAAGAAAGTCTGGCGGCGAAGGATTTGCCTTTACCTGCCCGCTCATCACCAAAGCAGATGGCGGCAAGTTTGGTAAAAGCGAAAAAGGAAACGTATGGCTCGATCCCAATAAAACATCCCCATACCAATTTTACCAGTTTTGGTTAAATGCAGCCGATGCAGATGCCGAAAAGTACATTAAGATATTTACCTTCTTACCCAAAGAAGAAATTGACAATTTGCTTACTGCACACCAAGGAAATGAACACCAGCGGATGCTGCAGAAAAAATTAGCAGAAGAAGTTACCTGCCTGGTGCATAGCCGTGCAGACTTTGAATTTGCTGTAAAAGCTTCTGAAATCTTGTTTAACAATGATACGGCAGAAATATTGCAGCAACTGAATGAAGCACAATTGCTGCAGGTGCTGGATGGTGTGCCCACGGTAAATATCCCGAAAGCTGTATTGGAAGAAAGTATAGATGTGGTAAGCTTTTTGGCTGACACGAAAATCTTCCCCAGCAAAGGCGAAGCAAGGAAAATGGTGCAGGGCGGTGGCGTAAGTATCAATAAATTAAAAGTAGAGGCAATAGAACATGCTGTAAAAACAGACGGTCTATTAAATGGGAAATATTTACTGGTACAAAAAGGGAAGAAGAATTACTACCTGGTGATTGCGGAGTAAATGTTGTTTACTTAGGCAATTTTGATTAAGCTTTACACTTGACTAATAATATGCCAACTCTTACCAGTAACTGGGTTAGCCGCATTTTTTTGAAAGAAGCAAAAACAGTCCCAACTGAAAGTCGGGATTCCAGTTACGTCCCAACCGAAGGTCGGGACCGGCTGGGGAGGCAAATGCTTTGTTTATCATGGTGATAATTTTATTGAAGGGTTTTACGCTAATTAAAAAATTATAAGCCAGCGACATTGGTTGGTGCGTAAGCAGTTAAGATTTCCTACGCAAACAAATCAAATGAAACCAGGATAATGGTAAGTGCAATACTTACCAACCCAATCAGGAATATTAAATCTGCTATACGCTCTAACTTATCAGCCCTGTTTTCATTTGCTGTCCTGATGGACAAAAAAGATAAAATACAACTTGCCACTAAAAAAATAGCCGTGAGCCCGGTAATTTCGTCGATGATAGTGGCTTGAGAAAATTTGGATATCTTGATAGAGGTTAGCACAACCAGGCAAAATCCTAACAGGTTGGAGGAAGTATTTAAAATATGGGAAGATTTACTCCGGGACATGTGGTATCATTTTGATTCAACAAAAATAGGCAAGATAACAACCCTGCAAGTTTTCCCCCTTACCCATTGATGGTATTAGTTTGTTAATTCAAAGCATTCTTTTTCAGTTTAAAGATAAACCCGAAAGACTTTCCTTCATGAAAACTAACACTCATTAGTATCATTTCCCTATTTTTGCAACTCACCCACAAAACCGATCGCAATGGATTTTCAACTCTCTGAAGAACATATAATGATTCAAAAAGCAGCCCGTGATTTTGCTGTAAACGAATGCCTGCCTGGTGTAATTGAAAGAGACGAATTACAGCGGTTTCCAAAAGAACAAATTGAAAAATTAGCCGACCTGGGGTTTATGGGTATGATGGTAAAACCGGAATATGGCGGCAGCGGCATGGATACCATCAGTTATGTACTGGCAATGGAAGAGATCAGCAGGGTGGATGCAAGTGTAAGTGTGTGTATGAGTGTAAACAATAGCCTGGTATGTTATGGCCTGCAGGAATATGCCAATGAAGCGCAACGGCAAAAATATTTAACCCCGCTGGCGCAGGGAAAAAAAGAGGGTGAATTATACATCGGCGCTTTTTTATTGAGTGAGCCGGAAGCGGGCAGCGACGCCACTTCACAACAAACCACTGCCGAAGACAAAGGTGACCATTACTTACTGAACGGAACCAAAAACTGGATCACCAATGGCAGCAGCGCCAGTGTTTATTTAGTGATTGCCCAAACAGATGTTAGCAAAGGCAGCCGCGGCATCAATGCTTTTATTGTAGAAAAAAACTGGCCGGGAGTGGTAGTGGGTGCCAAAGAAAATAAACTGGGCATCCGCGGCAGTGATACGCACACTATTTTATTTAATGATGTAATAGTACCAAAGGAAAACCGTATTGGCGAAGATGGCTTTGGATTTAAGTTTGCCATGAAAACATTGGCCGGCGGACGCATCGGTATTGCATCCCAGGCGCTGGGCATTGCCAGTGGCGCTTATGAAAGAGCATTGGCATACAGCAAACAACGTAAAGCTTTCGGCAAAGAGATCATGCACCACCAGGCTATCCAATTTAAGCTGGCAGATATGGCTACTAAAATTGAATGCGCCAGGTTGCTCTGCCTGAGGGCAGCATGGGAAAAAGATGAACACCTTGATTATACCCTGAGTGGCAGCATGGCTAAAGTATTTGCCAGCGAAACCGCCATGTGGACGGCTACAGAAGCAGTACAGATTCATGGCGGCTATGGTTTTGTAAAAGAATACCATGTAGAGCGCATGATGAGGGATGCCAAAATAACCCAGATATATGAAGGCACCAGTGAGGTACAACGGATTGTGATCAGCAGGAGCATTCTTAAATAATTTGCAAATGAGAAAATAAGCAAATGTGCAAATGACGAAAGTTATTTGCACATTTTTTTTGCCTTTGCTTCTTTGCGGTACCTTTGATTCTTTGCGTGAAATAAAAAAGTATGGGTATCAACAAAGAGAATTATAATGAGATCATTAAAGAGCTGAAAGGCAAAGCCACACTGGTTGCCGTAAGCAAAACAAAACCTGTTGAAGACATCCAGGCATTGTACGATTTGGGGCAAAGGGATTTTGGCGAAAATTATGTGCAGGAACTGGTGGATAAAGAAGCGGTATTGCCGAAAGTTATCCGCTGGCATTTTATTGGTCACCTGCAAAGCAATAAAGTAAAATACATTGCTCCATTCGTTCATTTGGTTCATGGGGTAGACAGTATTTCACTGCTGAAAGAAATTAATAAACAGGCAGCAAAAAATAACCGAATGATTGATTGCCTGCTGCAGGTACACATTGCCACAGAAGAAACGAAGTTTGGATTTAACAGGGAAGAATTAGCAAATGTGCAAATAGCTGAATATGCAAATGTGCAAATTAAAGGGCTGATGGGCATGGCAAGTTTTTCCAATGATATGGAACTGGTAAGGAATGAATTTAAAAAACTAAAAGAACTCTACGGCCAACTTTCAACCATTAACATTCAACATTCAACTTTATCAATGGGTATGAGCGGCGATTATAAAATTGCTCTTGAGGAGGGCAGCAATATGGTACGCATCGGCAGCTTATTATTTGGCGAAAGAAACTACAGCAAGTGATGAGTGCCGAAATAATTACCCTTTGCATCGCTGCATTTGCAGCAGGTTTTATTGATGCTATTGTTGGGGGTGGCGGGCTGGTGCAAACACCGGCAACATTGGTTACCTTGCCTCAGTTCCCGGTAGCAACCTTGCTTGGCACTACAAAGATCCCTTCTTTTACGGGCACCTCCATTGCAGCATTTCAATATGCCAAAAGGATAACATTGCAATGGAAACTATTAGGCTTGATGTGCAGTATTGCCCTGGTGGCAGCGTATGCAGGCTCTCAAACTGTTTCCATGGTAAGTAACCATTTTATGAAGCCGGTAATATTTGTTGTGCTCATCATGGTAGCTGTCTATACTTATACAAATAAAAATTTCGGCACGGCCGCTGAAAAAACAGGCCCTTTAAAAAATGAATGGCTGTATGCCGCATTGTTTGCATTAGGGATTGGTTTTTATGATGGCTTTATTGGCCCCGGAGCAGGTAGTTTTTTAGTGCTCTTCTTTATCAGCATACTTAAATTTGATTTCCTGAAAGCCAGTGCCCATGCCAAGTTTGTGAACCTGGCCACTAATATGGGTTCCATTATTTTCTTTGCAGGCAGCGGGCATATCCTCTTTCAGTTTGCCATTCCAATGGCGGTATGTAATTTTACCGGTTCCTTATTTGGAGCAAGACTGGCCATCTTAAGAGGCAATGCTTTTATAAGGATTTTTTTTCTGCTGGTGATAGCCGGCACGATCATAAGATTTGGGTATGATATTTTTATAAAAAAATAATACCCTTTGCTCATTAATTGAAAAACTGGTCAATACAAATTTCTTTCAGCAATTTTAATTGTTACTTTCAATACTACAATGCCGATAAAGCAAAATAGTTTTTACTTTGGGGGTGAAAAAGAAAATCATCCGGCCCAATGAATACCACCTTCCGGGAAATCAATACCGGTAGCAAAACATTTTGTTAAACCTAAAACAACCAAAAGGTAATCTGGCATAGTATTACCTCATTTAGTTTTTATCAAATATCTTTACGGTATGTATAAAGTTGCCACCAGGGACGCAAATTTTGAAGCAGAAAAAAACAAAAAAGCATTGATGTACACCATGATCATTTGTGGCACACTGTTGTTGTTGTTCTTCTTTATATCCTGGAAGATAATGCCCATGGCACCTCCACCCCCGCAAGACCTGATAGAAATAAACCTTGGCAACAATGCAGAAGGCTTTGGTGAACAACAACCATTGAAAAAAGGAGAAATGGCTCCGGCACAGGAACCTGCACCACAGCAACAAAAAACCGCCGGCGCTGAAAATACCCCCGCTCAAGACCTGCAGCCGGACGATAATGCAGAAGCAGATGCAGCACCGGTAACCAAGCCTGAAAAAAAAGTTACCAAACCCACTGATATCCCAAAAGAAAATACCACGAAACCGGCAAAAACAACTAAACCTGCAAACGTAACAACCCCTGCACCACCTAAGCCACAGAAGCCAAAATTCACTTATAACGGACCGGGCAATGGAAAAGGTAATGGAGCTGCACAGGATAATGGATTTCAAAACCAGGGGAATAATAAAGGTGGCAAAGGTGATGCAGGAGATCCTTCCGGCAAACAGGGTAGTTATGGAAACAATCCTGGCGGAAGAAGTGGTGTAAGTGTAACCCGGGGGGTAAAGCCATTAAACATGGGATCATTAAAATTTGAAGATGACTTCACTGAAAATGCCAAAGTATACGTAGATGTAAAATATAACGCTGCAGGCGGGTTTGTTAGTGCAGCTGTAGTAAAACCAACAACAACAACCAATAATACCATCCTTTCAATTGCCAGGAGAAAATTGACAGCATTAAAATTCCCTGCATCTGCAGAAGGCGGTGTTACTACCATTCTGCTGAACTTTAAAGTGCAAAACTAATTTTTCCGGCTATTATAAATGATGATAAAATGCCGATAAAATAAGTACAGGTTTTATATTTGCAATAATGACCTACCAGCAAACGATTGACCACCTGTATGCTCACCTGCCAATGTTCAGCCGCATTGGACCAGCCGCTTACAAAGAAGACCTTCACAATACCATTGCACTGTGCAAGGCATTAGATGATCCTTATACGAAATTCAAAAGTGTACATATCGCAGGCACCAACGGTAAAGGCAGTACCAGCCATATGCTGGCGGCAATATTGCAACAGGCAGGTTACAAGACAGGGCTCTACACTTCACCGCACTTAAAAGATTTCAGGGAACGGATAAAGATCAACGGGCAGATGATACCAGAGAATTTTGTGGTTGAGTTTGTTGAAAATACAAAAGAAATATCCAACGCAGTACAGCCATCTTTTTTTGAACTTACTGTTGCCATGGCATTTGATTATTTTGCCAGGGAAAAGGTAGACATTGCCGTTATTGAAACCGGCCTGGGCGGCAGGTTAGACAGTACCAATATCATCACCCCGCTCCTGTCTGTCATCACCAATATTGGCTTCGACCACATGAACATATTGGGTGATACACTCCAGAAAATTGCTTTTGAAAAAGCAGGCATCATCAAGCCGGGTGTTCCGGTGGTGATTGGTGAATGGCTGGAGGAAACAAAACCTGTTTTTATACATAAGGCTGCTGAAACCAACTCCCCCATTCATTTTGCACAAGACGAATATGCAGTGCACGATATCAGTTCTTCCACCTATAACCTGCATTGCAATGTAACCGGTATTGGGCAAAATATTACCGAACATTTTACCCTCGACCTCAACGGTATTTATCAGGGAAAAAATTTACGCACCGTTTTATGTGCAGAGGGCTTGCTGATGAAGATGGGATTTATTATCCCCGACGATGCAGAAAAATTTGCCCTGGCCAATACAAAGAAACTCAATGGTCTAATGGGCAGGTGGGATGTAATAGCAGAGCATCCAACCATTGTGCTGGATGTAGCCCATAATGAAGATGGCATCAGGCAGTTGCTGGTTCAGCTATCCCTTCTCTGTGATCAGTTTGAACGGGTACATATTGTAACCGGCATGGTGAAAGACAAAGATGTGGATAAAGTATTATCCCTCCTGCCCAAAGGCGCTTTCTATTATTTTACCAATGCACATATTCCAAGAGCCTTGCCGGCAACAGATTTACAAAAAAAAGCAAATGAACATGGCTTGCCCGGAACCTGTTATGATGATGTAAACAAAGCCATTGAAGCAGCCCGGAAGCAGGCAGGCTCAAATGACCTGATCCTTGTTTGTGGCAGTGTTTTTTTGGTTGGGGAAGTTTTGCACCAATACAGTACAATTGATAGTTGAATAGCCATCCGGTAAGCTCTTTCTTGCCTTTTATGAAAACGGTACTATCAATAGTACCGTCAACTGTTACTCTATAAGATAAAGCAAGTACCTGTTGGAATCTATCCCTGCAATTGATTCGGGTGAATAAGAATAAGATTCAACTCATCAGGCAGCCAATTTTTTTGGTAATTTTTTTAAGACAACAAAAAAATCGGTTTGATCTTCTTTAATTTTTCCCAGGCTAACCAGCCAAAGCGTTTTGCCAACAAACTTATGGATAAAGAAGATGATTGGATTCCCTTTAATTTTTTGTTGAATAATCGTATTGTTTGAAAATTCAAGATAAGCTACCTCAAGATTGTTTTTAGATGCAAATTCCTTAAGGTTTTCAGGGCTGATAAAAGTATTAAGATAGGTTTTGAATGGCCCCTCATCATTTTCAAAATTATGCTTACTTTTCAAAACATACCGGTAAAAGAAAATATGAAAAACATGCGGGGTAAATTTAGCTACCATTCCTTTAACCGACCATACACTGGGCAAGGCCAGCACAATCAGGCCATTTTCCTTCAAAGCACCTAAAAAATTTTCTACAGCCTTTCGGGGAGACTTAACATGTTCTAAAACGAACCAGGATACAATCATATCAAATGTGTTGCTCTCAAGCGGATAGGTTTGAATATCCCCGCATATTTTTTCCGACAGGAAACTATTCCGGTCCAACTGTTTTTGAGAAATATCAATTCCTGTTACTTTATAATGTGGCGAAAGTTTAAGATGGGTAGCTGAACCGCATCCGGCTTCTAAAACTTTTACATCCTGCAGTTTGTCTAAATTACTTTTAACAATATCGCTCATTGTTTTAATTTGTTCCCTTGACATTGCATTGAGTTTATTAAAGGTTATAAAAAAAAATCTATTTGCCTGGGGCTGTTCCCTTCCGGGCTTTCCAGTGTAACGGTTCAACAGGCAATACCCTGGATAATGAAACTGGAAAACCCATATTGAAAGCAATAATACCAGCTACTTTTTTCTCAAAGACTTGCTAAAGTAAGGTTATTATTTTTTTTAAAAAAGTTCTGAAAATTCAAGGAATATAAATAGGAATAAGGAAGATCGTAAACGCGGTGATTCAGCCGGACGGATTAACAGGACAGCAAATTAATTTTTTTTATTCAGAATTCAAAAAATTTGGGTGCATTTAAAATTATCTCAATAAAAAACAGTTCTTCATAAGGAAAATCAACCAGGGTATCAGTTTGAAAATTTTACGAAGCAACCCTGCTTTCACTGCGTCTCTTAGTGCCAAAATCCCACGCTAAGATGAAGAGGAGGCAGAAAAAGACAAGATCGCTGTCATTTAATTTTTCAAAGTGAGAGAGTGCCGAAAATCGTCGAAATAGTAGAGTCTAAAGCACGCCCTCTCCCTGCCTGTCTGGTCAGGTGGGCTTTGGAGAGGCTCGCCCGGATGACCTGCCGACGGTGGTTGGGGGTGAGGACAAATAATGCGGCGATTTTAAATACACACAATACTTTATTCCAGTTCCTTTAGAATTTTGCTATGCCGTTACCTGGCTATACAGGAACGATAAATTAGCCTTACTATCTAAGGAACAATTACATTGATAGGTATAAAAACATTCAATTGTGGTGCAGTAATAAATAAAAATTGGGCAATAAATGACTGGCCTTGCCCTTATTGTAACGCAACTGCTTATCTTAAATCAACCACCTCAGCCCCGGGAAACTGTTTGGCATCAAATAGAAATTGGGCATCGTTTACCATTGATTTTGTATTCAGGCTGGTAACGGAATAAGTATACTTATTTCCCGCTTTTTCAAATAGCCTGGTGCTGCTGATGGTGCCGGAGGCTTTGTCAATGTACAACAACACCTTAAAAAACGGCTTGCTTTTATCAGTAGGAGTCAACTCAATCTCCTGTAAAGTTTTCCCTCCTGACTTTTTCTCGCCGTTGAGTTTATACAAAAAATCCTTATCGTAAAAATTGGTGAATAATTTTTGAGGGGTAAGTGTATTAACAGTTGGGTCTATTTTGGTAATGGTTACTTCATTGGTTGATTTGTCGTAAGTAGATACATTGCTGCCGTCGCAGAAAATTTCCTGCCCGGTAACACTGATACGGTATTTGTTCCCCTTCATGTACACTGTACCCGTTTTATTGCCCAGTGCCTTACCCGCTGCATTCTCTATTTTCAATGAAAACTTTGCCTGCACACTTTTAAAGGTCTTGAATTTTGAACTTACTGCATCTAATATTTTCTTGCCTTCCGGGTCGCTCTTTCCCAAACCTGCCGGCTGGGCTACGATTGTTGCAAAACTGATCATTAACAATACTACACTGGTAATAATTTTTTTCATTGTATGGTTGTTTAAGTTCCTTAATACCCCAAAAAGGCGGCGCAAAGATAAGTGAATAGATGTGCTTAATAAAGGGAGGTTTAATGTTGGCTTTAAAAGAACTGTTAATGTGTTTATAAATAGTCATAAAATACTGCTCCCCTGAAACAATCATTAAAACCATTGTGTACTTTGCAGCCACTTCAACATTCAACTTTTCTATTGATCCGGCATTACCTGATCATCTAAATGATATATTTAATGGAAAAGAATATCCCCATTGCTCAAAGGGAAAACTATACCCCTTCGTCATTTGCTGAATTTTTATGGTGGCTGTCTACCGCAGAAAAGGAATTACTTGCAGATGCCGTAGTGGACCGGAACCGCTATAAAATAGTGGGCATGACCGTGCTGGCCACCTGGATATTTGCCACCCTCGCATGGAGCTATTTTTTTTATATGGTTACCGCCAACCCCTGGCTGGCATTTCCTCTCGGCAGCTTTATGGGTTTTATCATCCTTACTATTGACAGGGCATTGATAAAGGGCATCAGCAAACAAAACAAAAACAGGCTGTTACCGCTTTTATTCAGGGGCTTATTGGCCATTGTCATTGGCACATTTATGGCACAGCCCGCCTTGCTATATATGTTTAAAAAAGAAATCAAACTGCAGGCAACTGCAGACAATGAAAAGAAGACCATCAGCAATGGGTACCTGCTGGATTCCATGTATAAAAGCCGGCAAAACGAACTGCTTGCCACCAAAGCTACGCTGCAAAATGCGCTGAACATAAAGTATGAGAACGTAACAAAAGCAAGGGATAACTTTTTGGCAGAAACCGACGGCAGCGGTGGCACCGGAAAAGTGGGTATTAAAGACATCGCCATTGCCAAAAGAAATGAATACCAAAAACTGGACAACGAATACCAGCAACTCCTGGGCGTTAATCAACCAAAAATTGAGCTGCTTGAAAAAAGGCTAAAGGAGGTAGATGAAAAGAGAGAGAAAGAACAGCAGGTATATGCCCAAAATTTCAATGACGGCTTTTTAACACAGATAGAAGCGCTGAATAACCTGATAAAAGAAAACAGTGCTTTGCAAATAAGGTATTATTTATTGGTAGCCATCCTGCTGCTGATTGAACTGATGCCGGTGATTGCCAAATCGATGTTGCCATCGGGTACCTACGATGAAAGGGTATTACTGAGGGAAGCACTGGAAAAAGAAATGGCTGGCAGTAATATTAAACGGGAACAGGAACTGAAGGAATTATACAATACCATTGCCCTGCAAACCGACAAGGAAACAATCAGTGCTTTTTTTACCCTAACCAAAGCAGACCGGGAAGCAAAAATGAAAGGATTCAGCAGCAAATGGAAGGAACAAAACCATGAAACCTTTGACGGCCTCTGGGAAAAAATGAAGAAAGAGATTTTGACAAAACAGGAAAACTAAACCGTTGATGGCTTATTGTTATTGATTATTCGTTCCCGCTGGTTTTTTTTATTTGATGCTGCGCAATAACATACTGCGCAAAAAAAAACATTACTCTTTCCTATTTCTGGCACCTTATATCATCTCACTTTGCAGCAAAGGGTTTACCGCCATGTTCTTTTTATCTGTAAATTCCCTGGCTGCTTTAATAAATGCAGTAAATATAGGCTGCGGGTTTTCTACCGTACTTTTTAATTCAGGATGATATTGTACGCCGATAAAGAATGGATGGTCTTTTAGTTCAATAATTTCAACCAAACCAGTACCCGGGTTCTTTCCACTGGCAATCATTCCTGCATTTTCAAAATCCCTGAGGTAACAGTTATTAAATTCCCAGCGGTGGCGGTGCCTTTCGCTGATCAGTGTTTCTCCATATACCTGGTAAGCAAGGGTGTCTTTTTTTATTTCGCAGGGGTAGCTGCCGAGGCGCATGGTGCCCCCTTTTGCCGTTACCTGTTTCTGTTCTTCCATCAGGTCAATCACGGGATTTTTGGTATCTGCATCCATTTCAGTTGAATGGGCATCTTTTAAGCCAAGCACGTTCCGGGCAAACTCAATTGCTGCCATCTGCATCCCGAGACAAATACCAAAAAAAGGCATCTTGTTTTCCCTTGCGTATTTAACGGCAACGATTTTCCCTTCCACGCCACGTAAGCCAAAGCCGGGTGCCACCAGCAAACCGTCCAGGTTACCCAGTTTTTCCGCCACATTATCTTCTGTAATAAATTCGCTGTGCACATTTACTATCTGCACCTTGCATTCATTTACCGCACCGGCATGCACAAAAGCCTCCAGGATAGATTTGTAAGCGTCCTGCAGTTCGATATATTTTCCAATAAGGCCAATACTAACTTTGCTGGTTGGGTTTTTTAATTTATCCAAAAAGGCCTTCCATTTATTTAATTGGGGAGCCGAATAACCATTGATGTGCAGTTTCTTCAACACGATCACATCAAGCCCTTCCTGCAGCATTTTTAACGGCACTTCATAGATTGAATTAGCATCTATTGCTTCAATTACCGCTTCCGTTTTTACATTACAAAATAAGGCGATCTTTTTCCTCAGATCCATATTCAATGACCGTTCTGTACGGCAAACAATGATGTCGGGATGTACACCGTTTTCACTCATCATTTTTACACTATGCTGGGTAGGCTTTGTTTTTAATTCTTTGGCTGCCTTTAGGTAAGGTATCAAGGTTAAATGCACCACCAGGCAGTCCTCCTCTTCCATCTCCCATTGCAACTGCCGCACCGCTTCAACAAATGGCAAACTCTCTATATCGCCTATTGTTCCGCCAATTTCTGTTATTACAATATCGTACTCCCCGGATTGTCCGATCAGCAGCATCCTGCGCTTTATCTCATCTGTAATATGCGGAACCACCTGTACTGTTTTGCCCAGGTAGGCCCCTTCCCTTTCCCGGTTGATAACAGTTTGATAGATTCGCCCCGTAGTTACGTTATTGGCCTGGGAAGTATAGATATTTAAAAATCTTTCATAATGGCCCAGGTCAAGATCAGTTTCTGCTCCATCTTCCGTTACATAACATTCGCCATGTTCATAAGGGTTAAGGGTTCCGGGGTCAACGTTAATGTAGGGGTCAAATTTCTGGATCGTTACTTTCAATCCTCTTGATTGCAACAATTTGGCCAGCGAGGCAGCAATAATACCTTTTCCTAACGAGGATGTAACACCACCGGTTACGAAAATATATTTAGTCATGATACAGGTTTATACAGTTTCAAAATGCACTTGCAAAGCCGCCTTTAAAAAAATACGCATCACCAATTATTCAAATTGTATGGAGAACAATTCAAAATAATTAATTGGTGCTGCAGTAAAATTTCAACGAGAACTTTAGAAATATATGACCAATGGAAAATAAAATGGATATCCGCGAGGTCATGCAAACATACTGCTAAAATTTGGGAGCATAAAATTTTAGATAAAAGATTGTGGAAAAAATAAAAAAAGGCTCCATGATATTTTCCTGTTAACCAATAAAATCAACACCCGGCCGGCACCACCGGGTAATAAAATATTTCCGGGGCTTAAACCCGAAAAATTAAAAAAGCCCTAAACTTTACCCCCATAGTTTTGTTTCCCAAAAAGTTCCAACGTAATTTCACGGACTTTTGTAGTAATCAGCTAATTTTAAAATCAAATCTCGTTATGGGTGTAATTAAAACCAGTTTCAAAGCCAAGGCTGATGAAACCAGTGCAGAAATCAAGCAAATGCTGAAGGAGCATGGTAATAAAAAGATCGGGGAGGTAACACTCAGCCAGATCTACCAGGGCATGAGAGGCATCACAGGATTGGTAACAGAAACATCCTTATTAGATGCACAGGAGGGTATCCGTTTTCGTGGATATACCATTCCTGAACTGCAGCAAAAATTACCCAAGGCCCCCGGTGGCACAGAGCCTTTACCTGAGGGACTATTTCACCTGATGTTGCTAGGTAAATTACCCACTGAGGAGGATGTAAATCACCTTACCTCTGTATGGCAGCGCCGCAGCCATGTACCCAACCATGTATTTGCCACAATTGAAGCACTGCCGGTAAACTCACACCCCATGACGCAGTTTGTAGTAGCCATTATGGCATTGCAAACAGAAAGTACTTTTTCTAAACAATATGCGGCAGGCATGAACAAGAAAGAATACTGGGAAGCCACTTTTGACGACACCATGGACCTGATCGCACGCCTTCCAAGGGTGGCAGCGTACATCTACAGGCGCAAGTATAAAGCCGGGGAACACATACAACCCAATGGCTTATTAGACTGGGCCGGCAACTTTGCCCATATGATGGGCTTTGAAGACGAAGGCTTTAAAGAACTCATGCGTTTATATATGGTGATCCATGCCGACCATGAAGGCGGCAATGTATCGGCACATACCACCCACCTGGTAGGTTCTGCATTGAGCGACCCCTACCTTTCCTTTGCTGCAGGCATGAACGGCCTTGCAGGTCCTTTGCACGGCCTGGCTAACCAGGAAGTGATAAAATGGATCTTCGAAATGAGGGAAGAACTCGGAGTGGAAGAACCTTCCAAAGCCCAGATAGAAGAGTATGTAAAGAAAACCCTAAGCGAAGGTAAAGTGGTACCTGGCTATGGCCATGCGGTATTGCGTAAAACAGACCCACGCTTTACTGCCCAGATGGAATTTGGGAAAAAACATTTGCCCAACGACCCGCTGGTAAATACAGTCTGGAATATTTATGACGCTGTACCTCCCCTTTTACAATCGCTGGGAAAAATAAAAAACCCCTGGCCAAATGTAGATGCACACAGCGGAGCACTGCTGGTTCATTACGGTATGGTGGAATATGAATTTTATACGGTCTTATTTGGCGTTTCAAGGG
>JAYVUL010000256.1:0-9453 GCA_043787935.1 Chitinophagaceae bacterium
CACCGAATCATGTTCTGGATCAATACTTACAGAAATAAACTGTACAATGCTGTCCCGGCTATTGGTATAAGAGTCCTGCAGCCGTTTCATACTTTTGGCCATTCCCGGGCAGATCGTGGGGCACCGGCTAAAGAAAAAATCAATCACCAGTATTTTCCCTTTCAAAGAATCAAGCGTGACTGTTTTGCCCAGCTGGTTGGTAAAGCGCATATTCTTTACTTTATGCCAGAGGGTATCTGTACTGATCCTGCCATTTTTTTCAACTGTGGCCACGCTGTCAAAAAAATACCGCCGGGGCATTTGCACCGCAGCTTCGCTGTAATATTTTACCATAAAATAACCGGTTAGCGGTAAAACTATCGCCAGCAAAATTCCTAATATTGCTCTCCTGTTCATACTTCTTTCCCTCTTGATCAATTAATAAAAAACCATCGTTCTGGTTGAGGGAACGATGGTTTTTATTTTATAAAATATGTTGAAATCTCATTAATCTTTTGCCCCTTTTTCTGTTGCTGCCGGCACCGTATTTTCTACTTTAGGTTTTTCATTATACCGGTTACGAAGTAATTTCCAACTGTTACCATCCCATAAAAATGCAATAATAAACCAGATAAACAAACACAAGGGAACCACTATCGTCATAATCATATTCCTGATCTCGTCACCCAGGTGCATAAAGATAGAAACAATATAATAAGCCTTGGCTAAAGTGAGGATACAAACCAACCCTTTAAAAGCAAGCACCAAAGATGCATTGGGATGCTCCCCCTTGTGCATATTATAAATAGTTAACCCAATACCCAGTTCGATAATAGTTAATACGGATAATAACCAAAATGTTTTCCATATCCTTTTGGTACCTCCTGTATGTTCAGGATGAAATGTAATTTCCGGAGACGAAGCCTGTGCTGACATAATTCTTTTATTTATTGAACGGTTAATTCTTTAATTACAGTTGATCAGATAAGATAAAAACATAAAAATACAAAAACCCATACAAGGTCTACAAAGTGCCAGTACAGGCCCGCCTTTTCAATCATTTCATAATGGCCCCGCTGATCAAAATGCCCCATCCTTGTTTTAAGGTACATGATAATATTTATTACCACACCGCTGAACACGTGAAAGCCGTGAAAGCCGGTGATCCCGAAAAAGTAACCGCCAAAAGCTATTGGACCCGGTGTAGCTACTTCCTTACCATTAAACATAGCTTCAGGACCCCAGGGATTATGGCTTACGGTGGTACCCCATTGTTCCAGCTGACCGTTTACCAGTACTTCATGATGCCCGGTGATCAAATGTGTCCATTCCCATGCCTGGCAGCTTAAGAATGCAATACCACCAATAATGGTTAGGATCATATATTTTTCCACCCCTTTCCTGTTCATGTTATGGCCTTCATGCACAGCCAGTACCATCGTTACAGAACTGGCAATCAAAATAAATGTCATTAAACTTACAAAAGCCAATGGCAGGTTAGCATGCCCGGCAAAAGGAAAAGCGTTGAACACATGATTGGGGTCGGCCCAAAAATTTTGGCTAAACCGGATAGTACCATAGCTAATGAGGAAAGCGCCGAAAGTAAAGGCATCACTCATCAAAAAGTACCACATCATCACTTTACCATAGCTGGCATTAAACGGGCTTCGGCCACCACTCCACCATTTTGTTTCGGTTTGTACTGCTGTAGACATAAAAAATTATAAGTTATCTGTTCTGGGTTATAATGTATATATATTAAGTTACAGTGGAAAGCTGGAAGTATTTATTCTGTGCGATAAACTTACAACTAATAACGGGTAACTCCTTATCTTACCATCAATAAAAAGACCAGTAAATAGATCCATAAAAAATCAACAAAATGCCAGTAGGTACTCATTACTTCCACCGGCACCGTATTATAACTTCTTACAGACTTACTAAAAGCCTTTGCAAATATCACCAACAGTGCCACCACACCTCCTATTACATGAACCGCATGTAATCCTACAATCACATACAAAAAAGAAATAGACACATTTTTCTGCAATGTCAATCCGCTTTTGGCAAGGGTTATAAAACCAATTACCTGCAGCAGTATAAACAACAGCCCTAAGATAAAAGTGGCTGTCAGCAAGCCCCTGTAAGCGGCCATTTCTCTTTTTTTAAACTTGCGTTCTGCCAGCCAGATAGTAACACTGCTTAATAGTATCACCGCAGTGCTGTACCAAAAGGCTAGCGGTATTTCAAAACTAAACCAGTTTACCTGGTTGCGTTTTACAATATAGGCACTGGTTAAACCTGCAAACATCATTAATATACTTGCAATAGCCACCCATAGTGTAAACTTGTGCGGATGTATTTTTTTTCGCTGTTCCATTACCACTGTACTCATATCCCCTTGCCCACTTACCGGTGGGAATTATTTATTTGTTTAAAAAAATCTAGCATAAATCCTTATTCAATAATTCAATCCAGGCTGTTTACATCAGGATACCTGCTGCAGGTAAGGAGGCAGTCTGTTTGCAAACAAAGCCAATAAAACGATCATCAAATAAAAATAAGAACTGAACATTACTGCCCTTGCACTCTTTATATCCATTTTCAAAAATAACAGGATGCTTACATAAACCATCCATAAATTACAAGCCAGCAGTATCCACATACTTGTTGCGCCTGCAATCCCCATAAAATAAGGCAGCAACCCAAAAGGTATCATCAAGGCACTGTAAATAACAGTTTGCAATGCCGTAAATTTTGTAGGCCCTTTATCGCCGGGCAACAGCCTGAAACCTGCCGCTGTGTAATCCTGGTGAGCTAACCAGGCAATTGCCCAAAAATGCGGAAACTGCCAAAAAAATTGTATGCCAAACAAAATCCATGCACCCGTCCAGGAAACCGGGTTATCGCCGTAAGCAGCAACCCATCCAATCAAACAGGGCAATGCACCGGGTATGGCGCCTATAAACACTGCTATAGAGTTTATTTTTTTTAAGGGAGTGTAAATAAACCCGTAAAGGAATAAACTAAACAGCCCGACCGCGGCACTCTGCCAGTTGAACCAATACCACAAGATAAATAAACCTGCCAGCCCTGCTGCTACAGCAAAAGCGGTTGCTTCATTCACACCCATTCTTCCACTGGCTACTGGCCGCTTAGCCGTTCGCTTCATGATAGCATCAGTGTCTTTCTCTGCTATTTGGTTAACAGCATTAGCCGAACCTGTTATGAGCATCCCGCCAACAAAAAGTAAAAGAACTGATAATATTTTTGACCGTTCATAGTTCAGTTCATTCGGGGCAATTAAAAAACTTACCACCGTACTGAACACCACCATAAAACTCAAAGTGAATTTGATCAGTTGAAAATAATCTTTCACTTTAGTTGCCAATGCAAACGAATTTGAATCGGCTATAGTAGTTTTATTATGCAACATCCTTATCAAAAATCTTTATTATTATCTCATCAAATCATTCTCCCCCACCGCATTCTCCAATCAACACGTTTGTACATTGCTTTTAATGATGGCTTTCGTGCTCACCCACGGGCTCAATTTGAGAGATAAACTCCCTTCCATCTTTACCATAATCATAAGCACCACGGTGCACTTCCGGTATTTCACCAGGCCAGTTGCCATGACCGGGGCGAATTGGAGTTGTCCACTCCAGTGTATTTGCACCCCAAGGATTCAGCGTAGTAACTTTTCTTCCCTTAAAAATACTATAGAAAAAATTGAACACAAACAATAGCTGTGCAGCAAAAACTATGAATGAAATAAAACTGATAAACTGGTTCAGCCCCCCAAACATTTTAAATGATTCCCATCCTGAAAAATCATAATAACGCCGTGGCATACCCGCTAAACCCTCATAATGCATTGGCCAAAAAATCAGATAGGCCCCAATAATGGTAACCCAAAAATGAATATAGGCCATGGTATTATTTAAAAATCGCCCGAACATTTTAGGAAACCAGTGATAAACGCCGGCAAACATTCCAAAGAACGAGGCTACCCCCATTACAATATGAAAGTGGGCTACTACAAAATAAGTATCATGCAAATGTATATCCAGGGCTGAATTTCCTAAAAAGATTCCGGTTAAACCTCCACTGATGAATAAACTTACAAAGCCAATCGCAAACAACATCGCTGGGGTAAACCTGATATTGGCACGCCATAAAGTAGTGAGCCAGTTAAATACTTTTATCGCAGAGGGTACCGCAATAAGCAAGGTAAGCAACACAAAGATGGATCCAAGGAATGGGTTCAATCCTGTTACAAACATATGATGTGCCCAAACAAGGAAAGCAAGTATTGCTATGGCAAACAGGGAGCCCACCATAGCCATATAACCAAATATCGGCTTGCGGCTGTTTACAGAAAGAATTTCAGAAGACATTCCCATTGCCGGCAACAAAATGATATATACTTCGGGGTGGCCAAGGAACCAGAACAGGTGCTGGAAGAGAATGGCACTGCCGCCTTCGTTAGGTAAAATCTTACCATTCACAACAATATCACTCAGGAAGAAACTCGTTCCTAAATTTCTGTCAAATAACAATAATATGGCTCCGGATAACAATACCGGGAATGACAATACCCCTAAAACTGCAGTGAAGAATAAAGCCCAGATGGTTAATGGCACCCTGGTCATGCTCATTCCTTTTGTACGCATATTCAAAATGGTGGTGATATAATTCAATCCGCCAAGCAATGAGCTTACAATAAACATGGCCATACTTACCAACCACAAATCCATCCCGATTTTTGAACCGCTTGATGCATCACCCAACGCACTCAATGGAGGATAAATCGTCCATCCGCCGCTGGCTGGTCCGGTTTGAACAAATAAAGAGGAGAACATGATGATGGAGGCCAAAAAGAAGAACCAGTAACTTAACATGTTGAGCATAGGAGATGCCATATCTCTTGCGCCAATCTGTAATGGAATAAGAAAGTTTGCAAAAGTTCCGCTTAGGCCGGCTGTTAATACAAAGAAAACCAAAATGGTGCCATGCATGGTAACCAATGCGTAGTAAAACTCAGGTTGCAGTTTTCCACCCTTTGCCCAGTGGCCTAACAGATCTTCGAGGAAGGGGAAAGTGGATTCAGGATAACCGAGTTGTAAACGGAACAATACTGAGAATAAACCCCCGATAATAGCCCAGATTATGCCAGTTATCAAAAACTGCCTGGCTATCATTTTGTGATCCTGGCTAAATACATATTTAGTAATGAAAGTTTCATGGTGATGATGCTCATGATGAGCCTCATGTGCTTCATGAACTTCCGACTGGTGAATTGTTTCTGTGGTACTCATAGTTGCTAATTATCTTTTATTACTAAAATATGTTTACTGCCCAACCATTACTGCTGCAATGGGGGTGGGTGTTTTAACCGTGGAATCTGTTGCTGCCGGTTTTGGCGCCCTATCCGGGTAAACGGTATACAATTCCGGCTTTTGGGCAGACAGCCATTTTTTATACTCTGCTTCGCTTTCTACAATGATAACACCCCGCATAGAAAAATGCCCTTTACCGCACATTTGATCACAACTTATTTCGTAAGTAAAATTTGGGTTACCCGACCTTACTTTCATTTCTTCTGTGGTGTATATAGGGGTGAACCACATGGTTGTTGGAATACCTGGAACAGCATCCATTTTCAACCGGAAGTGAGAAAGTCCTACATCATGTATTACATCCTGTGCATTGATCACAAGTTTAACTGGTTTATTTACTGGAATATGCATTGTTCCTGCTACATGTATGTCATCCAGGCTGGCGGGGTCATTAAAATCCACCCCCAGGCTATTGGCGCCTTTGGTTAATATATAATTTTTTCTTCCTAAGGTATTATCGGAACCGGGATAGCGGAATTCCCAGCCAAACTGGTGACCTGTTACTTCAACCAATACTGAATCCTTTGGCGCTTCGCCGGTCATTTTGAACCAATATTTTAAACCAAAAACAACTAATATGGTAAGGAAGATGGCCGGTACCGTGGTCCATATCAATTCTAATTTGGTATTGTGCGGAAAGTAATACGCTTTTCGGTCATCTCTTTCCTGGTATTTAAATGCAAACCAGAATAATAAAACCTGGGTAATTAAAAAAACCACACCTGTTACCCCGATGGTAATGTATAACATGAGATCGATCTTCTGGCCCATTTCAGAAGCTGCGCCCTGCGGAAACAAGGTCTTTCCGTAATAAAGGTCGTTGCACCACCACACACCAACCAGTCCCAATATCAAAAATGAGATCAACAAAAAAGCGTTGATCTTATTATTTTGTTTACGGGCCTTTTCTTCCCCTTTTAACACACTTACGTATTCGCTTGCCTTTGCAATTTGAAAGATGACTACAAAAATCATTATTACAATCGCTATCAACAAAATCTCTGTCATGATGCAAAAATATTTACAGTATTTAGTATGTTGCTTACTTGTTTAAACTCGCTGCTGTTTATCACCCGATGTTTATCACAAATAACTAAAAAAAATTATTACTCAAAAAATTAAACCGCTTACGTGTGATGAATCATGCTTTCTTTAAGGAAAGGATGATTTTTCATTGTTAATGGATGTTTGCTTAAATATGCCCCCACCCTCCACATGATAATTCCGATAAATAAAGCCGCAACACCAAATTCAAAAGGCATCAATTCTGCATTGTCCTGTAAGGTTCCCGGCATTACCATTTGCCAAAAATCTATCCAGTGACCAAAAATGATCAATATTGCCATAAACGTTATCAGTGTATAACTCCGCTTGGAACTTTTCTTCATCAATATCAGGAACGGACATACAAAGTTCAAAATTAAGTTCAGGAAGAAGATACCCCGGAAAGGGCCCTGCACTCTTATTTTAAAATATCCTGTTTCTTCAGGTATGTTGGCATACCATATCAGCATGTATTGTGAAAACCATAGGTAAGTCCAAAAGATAGAAAAGGCAAACATAAATTTACCAACATCGTGCAAATGCTCATCTGTAACATATTCCAGTTGCCCTCTGTTTTTTAGAAAAACAACAAACAAGGCGATCAGTGACATTCCTGCTACAAATGTGCTTGCAAAAGTATACCAGCTAAACATGGTGCTGTACCAGTGCGCATCAATACTCATTATCCATAACCATGGAATGGTGGAACCAACGGACAATCCGAAAAAAACAATAAATAAAGAAGCGTACAGGATATTTTTCTTAACCCATTTATCTCCCGTTTCAAAATCCATAGCTCCGGCCTTGTCGCTCTCTAAACTTAGTGAACGCAACTTCTGTCCCAATATCCACCATAGGAAAATGGTGATAGCGCTGAATACAGAGAAAAAAACAGGATTTAAGAACCCTTTCTTTCCGTTTAATATTTTATCGTTGGCTACAACATCTTTATTAACCCAGTGATAGATATCATCCCTGCCTCCCCAAACGATGACCATTAATATCAGGAAACAAATAATTCCCAGTATAGGTACTACGCTCGAAATTGCTTCCGGCACACGCCTTAACGCAACCTGCCAGCCTCCCATTGCCAGGGTAGTAACGCCAATAAAAAACATACTTGCGTTTACAATCATTAACCAAAATGTACAGTTTTGAAGAAGCACCGCCCAAAACCTTGTGCTGGAATCATGTTGCCCATGGACGGGATGCACAAAAGGGTGAAATGCAATAAAGCCATAAAGTAATGCAATAACACCAGCACCTATAAGGCCCATTGTCCATTTTTTATAACTGCCCGGCAACTCGAATGAATTATTCATCTAATCTTTATTTTGAGTGACTATTTTTATTTCCCCTTTATTAATGTTGTACTGTCTGCTTTAGGCAAAGTTGGTGTTGCGGCAGCTGCAGCCCCGGCGGCATCTGTTGCAATTGACTTTGGCTGCAATGTTCTGATATACTGTACCAACTGCCAGCGCTGTTTTCTGCTTAATTGAGAGGCATAGCTTCCCATATTATTTTTACCATAGTTAATGGAATGGAACATGGTTCCATCTGCCATGGTTAAATATATTCCAGCGGTAAGGTTGGCAACACCTCCAATTTTACCGGAGGTAGCCAGGGGCCCATTCGCTTTACCTTCTGCGCCATGGCAAATAGCACAATTGATATTAAATAACCTGGAAGCTTCTGCACTGTCTTTCGCATCAAAATGAGGCAAAGGGTTTTTTACTTCGGCGCTTAATTTATATCCATTGGAATCATTAGGTAAGGTATAGGCAAACAATTCGCCTATTGCAACAGTTCCGTCAACAGGTTTGCTGTTATAAAATATCTCATGCCCGGCTTTAGACGGCTCGGTAGTAAATACAGTATCATTCAGTAAGGCATAAGTTTCCAGCGCACGGCTGTAAGCCATATCCGGCATGTATATCTTACCCGGCTGGCGCTTGCTATCACTACAACTTATTAAAGCCAAAACGGCAGTTGAAATCAGAATTGCGGTTAAAAAATTAATTCGTTTCATTTATCTAATATCAATTAAATGTGTTGTTAATCCTTTCAATTATTTTCAATTGCTTAATACCCTTTCTCCATTTCCCTGTACAACTTTTGCTCCCTGTCGTATCTGCCGAGCCACCAGCCCGTTTCAGCATGTTGTATATTAATTTCTTTAGCTCCTGCGTTCTGCAAAAAAGCCTGTACTTCTGCATCGTTTGTTTTATCGGTACATTCAATTGCCATCACAAATAAATCATCAGTTGCCCTTGGATGAAAATGATGTTTCTTTATAAAAGGTGATAACTGGCACAAATAACAAAAAGTGAGCACCATTCCAACGGCTGCAAATAATACGGTCAGCTCAAATGTAATGGGTATCCAGGCCGGCAATGCAAAGTGTGGTTTACCGCCAATATTCAAAGGCCAGTCTTTTGTAAAAATCCAGCTAATAGCGGCAAGCGCTGTTGTTGTACCGGCAATACCGTAAATAAACCCTGCAGTATGCAAACTCGTTTCCCTGATACCCATGGCATGGTCAAGGCCATGTATTGGAAAAGGAGTGTACACGTCGTGTATTTTGTAACCTGCACGGCGTACTTTCTTAACCGCAGGAAACAATACTGCCTCGTCATCAAAGCATCCAACAACAAATTTTTTTATTCCTCCCGCCATAGTATTTAGCTTTAAGCTGTTAGCATTTAGCTGTTAGCTTTTTTATTAATTATGTAATTCTATTCAATCTTCTAATCTTACAAACTGTTTTGCTAATGGCCAAAAGCTAATAGCTGACAGCTTTCTTAATGCGCATGATCCACTTCTTCCAGGTAAAACTTCTCAGAATCTGCTTTTTCAATATCAGTCATTTTATGCTTATACCCCTCACCTGATGTTTTTAAAATCGCCTTAATTTCAGCTACTGCTATTACAGGGAAATATTTTGCAAACAGGAAGAAACAGGTAAAGAACAAACCAAATGTACCGAGGTAAAAACCAATCTCATACACAGAAGGACTGTAGTAGGTAC
>JAYVUL010000257.1:0-2643 GCA_043787935.1 Chitinophagaceae bacterium
TAAAGATGATAATCAGAAAAAGCATTCTGCTGAAAACTCTGTACGGTAATAACACCCAGCATCCTGTCCTTTACTTTCAGGGGAAGATAGATCAATGATACCGGGGGCTTGCCTGCAACGGGCCTTGGAATATGCTGCATATAATCCTGGTATTCTTTTTCCAGGTCGCCGATGATGAATTCTTCTTTTCGTTTAAAACACAAAACCGCAAAACGGTTTTCATCATTGATTGAATTGGAATAATAGGGAAGGGCCTGCCCGTTCTCGTAAGTAGCAGGGAATTCAATTGTTTTTGAAGCGTCGTTATAGATCCCGATTCCGAATACCGATGCATCCATCAGCGAGTTCACATTATCATACACCGTACCAATGATCGTTTCAACCGAAAGGGAAGAAGTGATCTTACGGCCGATCTCACCCAGCAGTTCCACATTACTTGCCTTGCTGTCAATCTCTTCTTTTTGTTTTTGTAATAACAGGTTGGCTTTTTGTTTTTGCCGGTTATTACGGTATAACACTACAGAAAACACGATCAAAGAAGCCAATCCACCCGCCAGTGCAAAGAGGAAGGCCTTTTCACGCCGGTTCTCTTCTATTTGCAGTTGTTTGTCTTTGGTGAGCAGGGAGATCTCTGCCTGTTTTTTATCCAGTTCAAACTGGGCCTGCAGCATCGTGGTCTTGCGGGAAATTTCCTGGCCAGTAAGGCTGTCTTTATAATTGGAAGAAAGTACCTCGTATTTATAAGCCGTGTCCCACTGCTTCAGTTTGGCTGCAGATTCAGCGATCAACTGGGTGATTTCACGAAGGTATAAACGCCAGCCAACCTTATTGGCCTGTGCAAGGGCATATTTTGCATGTTGAAGGCCTTTAGCAGGATCCCCCGAATGGGTATACGCTTTTCCAATCACCCATTCGCCCCACGAAACCCGGTCTTCCAGCCGGTGGGTGCCCCAAAGATAATCCAGATAGACTTTGATATGGCTGAAAGCTTCGGGGTAATTGCCCATGCGTTCATACACATCCCCGATATTTCCATAGTCTATAAAAATTCCGGCGGAATCCCTGAGCTCTTCGTCAATGCGAAGGCCTTTGGTGTAACCTTCCAGTGAAGCAGGATAGTTGCCCTGTGTTTTATAAGTTTTCCCGATCGCATTGTAAGCCCCTGACATCCCGGTCTTATAATTGATACTTTCTGCATGTTTTAATGCATCTTCCTGGTAAGGGATCGCTTTTTGATACTCCCCGACAACATTATAAAAGTAACCAATGGTCCTTTCAATGTCCACAACCTGTTTCATATCATCGGCCTGCTGGGCCATTTTTAAGCCGGTCAAAAAATAATCCAGCGAAGCAGCATAGACGCCTTCATCCATTTTCATATTGGCCCAGGACCTGAACAAATAAGCGCTGTGTTTATAATCATTAACAGTTTCCAGCAGTTGTCTTGACATGACAAAAACACTGTCCGCCTCTTTATATTTCAGCAGGGTATAATACCGGGAGCCCTGTATGGCCAATGCATATCCTTTACCCTTTGCATAATTCAGTTTGCCAGCAAGGGCAACAGAGAGTTTGACCAGCGAATCTGTAACTGAAGGATTGTTCCGCCGTGATTCATACGCAAGATCATTCATCAGGTTTACCCTTATCGTATCCTCCTGGTTGTGTGCAATCAGCAGATTGTAAAGGCTGTCGGCTGGTTTAACCTGGGCAAATAGGGAACCGACGCCTGTGATCAGGCCAAAAAGTAAAATGGGAATTTTTTTACGCATGACGCTGTTAGTTATTGGACTGGTAAATTAATAATAAATATTGAACCTTCCCCCTCTATTGTTTCCACTTTCAATTCTCCGCCATGTGCTTTTACAATATCATAACTCAAACTCAATCCTAATCCTGTTCCCTGCCCCGTGGGCTTGGTGGTAAAGAAAGGTTGGAAGATTTTCATTTTAGCCTCTTGTTCTTTTTAGATGCAGGCAAATAATTTTCTGCCGATACAATTTTCTTTCCTGTCTTTTTCTCCAAATCAATTCTTGCTTTGCCGGCTACTGAACCGCCTTGTTTGGCGGCAATTTTATTTTTAACAAACCCTTTGGGATTTTTGGTTTTTACAATGGCGGTGGTGGATGCTTCGCCAAGCATAGAGAAAATTAATTCCAAATCGTTCATGTGGTCACGAAGATTTTGACTTTTTAAACCTTTTACTTTTTTGTATTGTGCAGGCGTTAATCCAAATGCAGCCTTACTTATTTCTGCCGTAAGTATGGCATATTCTTTTTGTTCTTTTACACCCCGTGTTTTCCATTCACCCGTCAGTTCTTCCCTTATCGCAATGCTTCGTATCCGCTTTTCAATCCAGTCTTCAGAGTATCCTTTTAGTTTATACAATTCTCTTGTGCGTTGTGTTGCCAGTTCGGGGTTTTCAATTTCATCTAATCTATCTGAGCCAACCTGTGCCAGCCATAATTTAAATGGTTCTGCTTTTGGAGAGGGGATTGATTGGATGATACGCAGAAGATTTTTTGAGTCTGCACAGTCTGTGGTATATTTTTTTCCATCAGCAGATGCTAATTTCAGTTGTACGATAATTTCGTACAACTGAGTAAAGCCTTCTTTTTGCAGCTTTATTTTTAAATCGCTCCA
>JAYVUL010000258.1:0-8090 GCA_043787935.1 Chitinophagaceae bacterium
TTGCGGGCATCATAATCCAGCAGGTGGTGCAGGGTACTGATGGTTTTGCTATTCTGTGTCATGATATATAAGTTTTATGATTACAAAATTAAATCCCCGGGGATGCTGCTACTATGATTAATATCAAGAAAAACATTGACAATACTCATTGAAAGCTGATCGTATTTGAAGTTGCTTTGAAGGATGAATGCAAAGCCTGTTGCGGTGGGATGGGTACTTCATAAAAGGGCTACAATGCAGTGTGAAGTTTTTTTGAAATAACAATTCCCGGTGCAGGCAGCAGGTTTCAACAACACAATGGACACCAGTTTGCAAAAAATAAAATGATGCGACGCTATTTTACAAAAGAAGTGAAATTAAATGAGGCGGAAGTGGTGAATGCCGTCAAACAATGGGCCTACCCTTTACACAGCAAAGCTGATTTGCAACCGCTCTTCGACCGCATTGGTAATGCAAGGATTGTTATGCTGGGCGAAGCCAGTCATGGCACTCATGAATATTATACCTGGCGAAGTCATATTTCCAAACGGCTGATAGAAGAGAAGGGGTTCAATTGCATTGCAGTGGAAGGCGACTGGCCTGATTGCTACCGCCTTAACCGTTTTGTAAAAGGCTATGATGTGGATAATAAAAGTCCATTTCAAGTATTGCATGCCTTTAACCGCTGGCCTACCTGGATGTGGGCCAACTGGGAAATTATGGCACTTGCCGTATGGCTGCAAAAACACAACACCGGGTTACCCGTTGAAAGGAAAGCAGGATTTTACGGATTGGATGTTTACAGCCTTTGGGAAAGTATGGAGAGCATCATGCAGTATTTGAAAAAGACAGATCCTGCAGCATTAAAAGTTGCAGAGGAAGCTTACCATTGTTTTGAACCTTACAGAAAAGATGAAGGCCAATCGTATGCACGGGCATCGCAGTTTGTGCCGGAGTTGTGTGAAAATGAAGTGGTGCATTTACTGAAAGAGATACAACAAAAACTGCCCACCTACAATACCGATCATGAAAATGTTTTCAACGCCGAACAAAATGCACTGGTTACCGTAAACGCTGAAAAGTATTACCGGGCAATGATAAAAGGCGGGCCGCACAGCTGGAATGTAAGAGACAGGCACATGGCCGATACGCTGGAACGGTTATTACAATTTCATGGTGACCAGTCAAAAATAATTGTATGGGAACACAACACCCATGTTGGAGATGCAAGGGCAACCGATATGATAAATGAAGGCCTGTTTAACATAGGAGAACTGGCAAGGTTACAGCATCACGATAAAGGTGTGGTACTGGTGGGCTTTGGCTCCTGCAAAGGAAGTGTAATGGCTGGGCGAAGCTGGGGAGCTGCCATGGAGGCCATGCCAATGCCCGAAGCCATAAATGGAAGTTGGGAGTATTTACTGCATACCGCAGGAAAAGAAAACAAATTATTACTGATGGATGATTTTGCAAATAATGATGCCTTCATGGAAAATCACATTGGGCACCGGGCAATTGGTGTAGTGTATAATCCCCGGTATGAGCAATACGGAAATTATGTACCTACGATTTTGCCATTGCGCTATGATGCCTTTATTTACCTGGATGAAACCAGTGCGTTGCATCCACTGCACATACAACCCGACGGGCAACAGGTACCGGGCACCTATCCATTTGGTGTATGAATTATTTCCCGTTACCACCGGACATTGATTAAAAAAATCAGGCAACAAAATTAAAACATACCATATGCCAAAGAAACAACAACCGGGTAAGCCATCTGAAATGCCCTCACCCGGCAAAATCCCCGAAATGCAGCCGCCACTGGATCCGGAAGAACCGATGATCCCCGAAGAGGATCCTGATATCATACCGGATGAAGATCCATTTGAAAATCCACCGCCGTATGAAATGCCCGAACCCGGAGAAGGACCATAAAATAAAATGTTATGAAACATGCTGCATACAACGAAGCCTCCAGGGCGGTTCATTATTCGCCAATAAGACTAACCAGCCCTGCCTTCAACGAAAATGAAATGCTACCGCTTGCCTGCACCTGTGAAGGTGCCAATATAAGCCCGCCGCTGGAAATTGCGCATATCCCCGTGGAAGCAAAATGCCTGGCCATAATTATGGATGACCCTGATGCACCAGCAGGTACCTGGGTGCATTGGATGGTTTGGAATATGCCCGTAACGCATTATATCAAAGAAAATGAAGTGCATGGCATACAGGGCATCAACGATTTTCAGCGAAAGGGTTATGGCGGACCTTGCCCACCTTCCGGCACACACCGTTATTTTTTTAAAGTATATGCATTGGATGAATTACTTGATCTGCCGGTGAATACAAAAAAAGAGCAATTAGAAATAGCAATGAGTGAACACATCATTGGTTTTGGAAGGCTGGTTGGGGTCTACAAAAAAATAAATACAACAATATGAAAACGCTCCTGTTAGTGCTCGTTTCTTTTATTGCCATCACTGCCACGATATCAGGATTACTGATGATAGCAGGACCGGACGGAGCAGTATTTAACCTGCCCACCAGCATACTCCGGGATACCCCCTTTAATAATTTCCTGGTGCCTGGAATTATTTTAACTACCCTTGTTGGCGGGGTTAACCTGGTGGCAGTAATCACCAACCTTTTATCTGGCCCCACCCGGTACAATTGGGCTATGGCAGGCGGTGCAATGATTTGCGGATGGATCATCGTGCAATTGATATTGCTGCAGGCTGCACTCTGGCTGCACTTTTTATATCTTGGTACAGGGCTGCTTATTATACTTATCGGGTATCAACTGAAAGGCAAATGGGCAGTGTAAGCAAGTACGGCATTTTACTTAACTGAAAAAATTAATGACATGAAACACCTGCTTCTATTTCTTGCAATGGTATCCAATGCTGTTGCAGTATCCGCATACCGTATTGAATACGGGAATACTATCACCATCAGCCAACCGGTGTACGAAGACCTGTATATTGCCGGTGGCAATGTTACTATCAATGCACCTGTTTATGGCGATTTGATCATCGCCGGCGGAACCATCATTATCAATGATACCGTAACCAATGATATTCTGCTGGCAGGCGGCAATGTTACGTTCAATGGTTTTGTGGGTGATGATATCCGTTGTGCCGGCGGCAATATCAACATCCGGAAAAATGTAACCGGCGATGTGGTGGTAACCGGCAGCAGTGTAATTATCGACAGGGGAGTTACCATTGGCGGTCTGCTGGCAAGTGGCGGTAATATTACTGTAGATGGAAATGTTGCAGGGGAAATAAAAGGTGCGTTTGGCGATTTAATTTTAAATGGGAATATTGCGAAAGACATAGATTGCCGCGGCGGAAGCATTACCGTGAATGGCATTATTGCAGGTAAATCTGTATTGGCTGCTAAGAATATTACCATAGGAAACAATGCCATTTTCAATGCTGGTGTACGTTACTGGAATAGTAAAGGTTCCCTTGATTTTAAACAATCCATAAAAAATGGCAAGGGAGTATATGACCCTTCCTTACGAATCAACACCGGTGAATGGTATTACCTTGGCGCCATGACCGCTCTTGGCCTGCTCTGGTACCTGGGCATGGCATTAGTCATGATCCTGTTGGTGCAATATTTATTTGAGGACACCATGAAAAAAGCGGCTGACACCGTGTTTGAGGCTTCATTGAAATCGCTTGGATTTGGATTGTTATTTTTTATAGCCATGCCGGTAGCTGCTGCCGTTGCCTTTATTACTGTTATAGGCGTTCCGGTAGGCCTCTTACTGATCTTCCTTTATATTGCCCTTATTCTTTTGGCCACCGTTATCACATCTGTGGTGGCTGCCAACTGGTTCAACAACCGCAACAACCATCATTGGAATTACTGGCGCTTATGTTTTGCTGCCTTTGGAATTTTTATTGTGCTGAAATTGCTGACCACTATACCTTTCGCCGGCTGGCTGGCGATGATGGTAGTGGTATGCATGGCCTTCGGCGGAATATTGTTGAATGTGAAACTAAAAAGAAATAAGGCAGTATTGCAGGTATAATAATTCAACTCATTCCTTATGATCAAATACCTTTTGGCCATTATTCTATTGATGCATGGCCTCATTCATTTCATGGGCTTTGCCAAAGCCTTTGGCTATGTCCACAGTGCGCAGATAACAAAAGACATTTCCAAAGCTGGGGGTATTTTATGGTTTGTAACCGCCCTCTTGTTTATCGCGGTGGTCATTTTATTCCTTGTAAAAAATGGTGGCTGGCCCGTGGTAGCCATCATAGCCGTCATGCTTTCGCAGGTACTAATTTTCACTGACTGGAAAGAGGCAAAGTTTGGAACAATTGCCAATGCGATTGTTTTTTTTGCAGCAATACTTACCTGGGGCAGTCTTCGTTTTGAAGGCAGGTTTATGCAGGATACCAAAGCGCATCTTCAGCAAACAACTGCCATTAACCATAATCTGTTGACTCGTAAAGACATTCAGTTTTTACCTCCGCCTGTTCAAAAATATTTGCAGTATGCAGGAGTGTTAGATAAATCCAAAGTAAAAAATGTAAGGATTGTTTTTTTTGGAGAAATGAGAGACAGGGGTAAAGACTGGTTTACGTTCAGGTCTGTACAGTATAATTTTTTTGATGACCCAGCAAGATTATTTTTTATGAAGGCAAAAATGTTTGGCGTTACCGTGCCCGGTTATCACGATTATCAGCAGGCCACAGCAAGGATGAGGGTGAAGCTGTTTGGTTTGTTCCCGGTGATGCAGGCAAGCGGCATGGAGATGAATAAAGCAGAAACAGTAACCGTGTTTAACGATATGTGCCTGATGGCACCGGCAACATTGATAGATAAAAGAATTGAATGGGTGCCGGTAGACAGTATGTGTGCCAAAGCCATTTTTACCAACGGAACAAATAAAATAACCGCCACTTTGTATTTTAATGCACAGGGGCAACTGGTAAATTTTATTTCAGATGACCGGTATACCATGAGCGACAGGAAACAATACCGTTTTTCAACGCCGGTAAAAGAATATACCCGAATAAATGAAAGAAACATTTTAAAATACGGAGAAGCCGTTTGGCATTACCCGGAAGGTGAGTTTGTTTATGGGAAATTTTATTTAAACAGTATTGAATACAATGTTACCGGCTATATACCTGAACCATGAAGCTCAATAAAGAATGGCACCAGGCCCATCGAATGCCTGGTAAAGCAACATTGGAACAACGTATTGCCTGGCATAAAGCGCATTTAAAAAATTGTCAGTGCCGTACTGATATTCCTGAAAAGGTGAAAGCAGAAATGGAGAAAAATGGGATTAAAATCAATAGAGCACGTTTAAACCTGCTTTTGAAAGTAAACGGGGTGTTGTGTGTGGCGACAGTTGCTTTTACCATTATAGACATTACCTGAGTGCTCAAAACAGCAGGCCTGGTTGCTTATATGTGCTGGAATGTGCTGATGATTGTGCTGATGATTATGATATTTAGACATAACAGATTAATAGAAAAAATCCGTCAATGAAAAAATTCGGGTACGTTTTATCCGGTGGTGGCGCCAGGGGCTTTGCTCACCTCGGTGTAATAAAACTATTGAAGGAATTAAATATTAAGCCATCTGCCATTGCAGGCACCAGTGCAGGAGCTATTGCCGGCGTGCTGTATGCCGCAGGTAAAAAGCCGGAAGAGATCCTTACCCTGATGAAAGCAAATAAACTCTTCGGATGGAGCAGTATAGCCTGGCAAAAAAAAGCTGTCTTTTCCATGGAGGTGTTGCGAAAGATATTGAACGACAATATTGAAACAAATGATTTTTCGTCACTTAAAATAAAGTTGTTTGTTGCGGCCACCGATTTGATTAAAGGAGAAGCGGTCATACTTTCAACAGGGGATTTATTTGAAGCTGTGGTTGCTTCAGCCTCTGTGCCGGTGGTATTTGAGCCCGTTAAATCCGGGGATACATTATTGGTTGACGGCGGTATCCTGAATAACTTCCCGGTGGAGCCGCTGGAAAATATTTGTGATGTCATCATCGGTTCTTATGTCAATAAAATAGAAACCGGGATGGGCAATAATTCCGGGTTCAAAACTGTTGATATCCTGGACAGGTGCTTTCACCTTGCCACTGCCGGTGCCGCCTATTCCAAAGTAAACAAATGTGCAGTTTTTATTGAAGCCCCCTTACAGGGTTTTGATATGTATGATATAAAGCAGGCCGAAAAAATATTTGACATTGGCTATCAAACGGCTTTGCTGCAGAAAGATAAACTACTGCAGCTCACCCAAAAAAGTATGCCTTATGCATAACCAATAAAGAGGGCAGCCATGCAAAAACAGTATCACCAAAAAACATTTATTTCCCTTTTTTACAATGGCCTTCTTTATAAATTGCACTCATGATAAACTGCTGCATTCATCAGCTATTTTTCAGTTATCCTCAATGGCATCCACACTTTAACAGCCCCGCCCGCCTGGCCTGCATCTGCAAAAGGAACCAATACTAAGGATTGCCTCCCAGCCTTCTTTTTACCGTCAATAAGCTTTACCTGGTAAGCCTGTTTGCCAATCCTTTGTAAGGGGAATAAAGAACGATTGTTAATGGGCACAGGCTTTTGAACAGGCAGTAAAAAAAACCAGGAGCTGCCATTTTGCAGAAATGAGTTTCATATAGCGAGTTTGAACAGTCAGTATTCAGTTACCGCAAAAGCATTTTGAATACGCTAATTACGGCCCAACAAAAGATTAATAGGCTTCCATTCTTCAATATTATCGCTGATGATTTTGAGGATGGCTACAAAAGGAATAAACAATACCATCCCGGAAACGCCCCAGATAATGCCGCCTGCAATGATTGCCACCAGCATGGCAAAGGTGCTTACATGCAATTGGGTGCCTACTACTTTTGGAAAAATCACATTTGCTTCAAGGTATTGAACAAAAGTAAAAACTGCTACTACGCCCACCGGGTACCATATACTGCCGGTATCCATCCAGATCACTGAAATGGGTAATAAAGCGCTCACAACAATTCCAATGTAGGGAATTATGGTCATGATGGCGCAAAGCATTCCAAATAATACGGCATGCTTTACGCCCAATATCAAAAGGCCGATACTGTTAAGAATACCCACAATGATATACACCAGTATCATTCCTTTGATGTAATTAAAATAGGTGGCTATGGTCTGGTTCAAAATAGCCTCCAGCTGATGCTGGTACCTGGTTGGTACTATTAACTTCAGGTATTGAACAAATACTTTTCTGTGATACAAAAACAACGCCGTATAAACGGGGGTAAGAAAAAGTATGAACAAGGTATTAACGGTAGCCTGGGCCGTTGATTGCAGTACGCTCCCAATCGTACCGGTAAGTTTTTCACCCCAGTTGGTCTGCAGTTCATTTGTTGCCCCGATATTTTCAACCGCCCACAATTGAAGCTGTCGAAGTACTACCTCCAGCCTGCTGAGCAACTCCGGTAAATCATTACTGAATACTTTTATCTGCCAAACCAATAAAGCTAAAAGGGCTGCAAAAAGTATTGCTACAATCAGCAGGCAGGCAGCAATCGAAAGCGGCCTGTTCCAGCCGTGCCCTTCCAGCCATTTGCAAACCGGGTACAACACAATAGCTATGAGCAATCCGAAAAATAATGGAATCAAAAGCGTCTTCCCAAAATAAAGGATGACAGCAGAAAAAAAGATGATCTGCAGGATTTGTAAAACAGACGGGAAAGGTTGCCTCGTTTGTTGCATAATATTATAGGGTAAATGTATACAAAAAAACGGGTTTGTTTATGACAAGGGCAAGTATTTATCAGGCTGGTTTATCATTTGTACCCTAACTGAAGCTAAACAGGCAGGAATTATCCCAGGGCTTTTTTGGTAATAAAACCGGGCAATAAAAAATGCACCCAATTACAGGTGCATTTTTTATTGCTGGTATTTTTTATTTTATTTGTTTGAATTGATCAGCAAGGTTTTTACAGTCCTTGTCTTATCCGGCGCAATGATCTCCACCTGGTAAGCGCCCCTGGCTATGCTGGCCGGCAGGTTAAGCACCTGGGTGCTGTTGCCGCCTGCATGCGCTGCTATACTGCTGAAGATCGCCTGCCCT
>JAYVUL010000259.1:0-19031 GCA_043787935.1 Chitinophagaceae bacterium
CCTGAATCTCTATTAAAAATATTAGTGTAGGAAACTTTTCCCGTCCATCTTTTAGTTTTAGGAAAATATAGACCGATTGACGGTTTAATTCCAAGCAACGTTTGCCCATTTATAAAACTTGGTCCACCAACTACCGAAATATAAAGATTTCCATAAGGATTAAAACTTGTTCCGATAAAAAAGTTGAAAACGTTCTGGATACTTTTACTTTCTGAGCCGTCAATATTTGTCCGATAGACCTTGTCGTCCAAAAAAATAAAGTCATCACTCAAATTTAGTAATGGAGAAAATTTTGTTTTCGTTTTAAAAATTGCTTCAAGTCCAAAGCCCAATCCCCAAAGATTATTTTCTTTCGTTCTGTCTTTTAGTGTTTGGCTAAATTATGGTTCAAAAAAAATCATTACTTTTTTTGGGGTCTGACCCACAGCTTGTGTCAAGCTACAGTAAACTAAAAGTGTCGAAATTACTTTATGCATAAAGATGTTTTTTTGTATAGCTGCCAACTCAAATATATGCGAATGTTTTAAATGTCAACTCTCCTACCCAAACAAAAACTCTACATCTTCTTTACTAAGTTGTTTTACAAAACCTTCGTTGTCGCCAATTAAATTATCACTCAGTTCTTTTTTTCGTTGCTGCAGTTGAATGATCTTTTCTTCAATGGTATCCTTGCAGATCATCTTGTAGGCAAATACATTTTTGGCCTGGCCAATGCGGTGGGTACGGTCAATGGCCTGCTGCTGTACGGCATTGTTCCACCAGGGATCAAAGAGAAAAACATAATCGGCTGCCGTGAGCGTAAGACCGGTATTGCCCGCCATCAGGCTGATCAGAAATACATTCGTGGTATTGCCCACCTCCTGAAAATCCGCTACCATCACAGCTCTTTTTTTAGGTGGCGTACTTCCATCAAGTTGATAAAAAGAAATTCCTTTTTTGGTGAAGGTTTCTGCCAGCAGGTTCAACATTTTGGTGAATTGCGAAAACACCAGCACCTTGTGTGAACCAAGGTTGGCCAGCTCATCCAGCAGCATAGCTGTTTTTACAGAATGGTCGGTCGTTTGTTCTTCGCCGGGTAATAACAGCGGCGAACTGCATACCTGTTTTAATTTCATAATGCCCTGCAAAACCGCCAGCTTGCTTTTGCCCAGTCCCTCTGTTTTGATGTTTAAAAACAGGTTGCCTTTGATGCTTTCTTTTATGCCCTCGTATAACTCTTTTTGTGCCGTACCCATATTGCACCACAGGATGGATTCAGTTTTTTCGGGCAGGTCTTTGGCCACCTGTTCCTTGGTACGGCGAAGGATAAAGGGAGCGGTTAATTTCTGCAGCAATGCTATCTTTTCTTCGTTGCGGTCACGGTCAATCGCATCTGCATATTCCCGTTTAAAAAACTCCTTGGTACCAAACATGCCCGGCAATAAAAATTCCAGTTGCGAATACAGGTCGAACGTATTGTTCATCACCGGTGTACCACTCAGGGCAATCCGGCTGCGGACCTGCAACTGGTAAATGGCCCTGGTACTTTGTGCCGATGGGTTTTTAATATTGTGGCTTTCATCTACCACCGCTACATCAAACACAATGGCAGATAATTGTTCAATATCCGACCGCATGGTGCCGTAACTTGTAATGCAGATATCCATGGAAGCAGTATTGATATTACTGATATCCCTCAACTGGCCATGGTGTACATAAGTGCGTAAATGCGGTGCAAATTTGGCTATTTCCTGCTGCCAGTTATAGATGAGTGAAGAAGGACAAACGATCAATACCATTCCCTCTTTTAATTGCTCCAACCGGTCTGTAATAAAGCAGATGGTTTGCAGTGTTTTACCAAGGCCCATATCATCTGCCAGGCAGGCACCGGCATTTATTTCTGACAATAACTTTAACCACTCAAACCCTTTTTGCTGGTATGGTCGTAAGGTGGCTTTTATCTTTTTTGAAACGGGATACAACAGTTCTCCGGGTTGCTGCCAGCGTTCCCAGTTTTTCCACCAGGCATCCTGCACCGTTATTTTTAATGGCTGATGATCGCATTCATTTTTTTGTTCACTGATGGCAAGCCATTGTGGTACATTCAATTGCTTTTTTTCAACTTTGCTATGCTTGATGATGGTAGCATATTCTGCAATCCAGCTTTCTGTGAGCACACCCAGCGAACCATCTTTTAACATCACCGCCCGCTGGCCTGCAATCAGCATTTTCTGCAATTCTGCCAATGGTATTATCTCATCTCCAAACTGCAACGAAAAATCAGCAAGTAAGGTATTGATGTCTTTTTTAACGATATTCATTTTTGTAACCGGCTTATATGGTGAGTACCTGAAATGGCTAAGCATATCAATGCCTGCTAGTTCAATGTCCATCTCCAGCAACTGGTGATACACTTTTAAAAACCATTGCTTTTTTTGTGCATCGGCAAAGGATACGTAGTACCAGCCATTCAGTTGTTTTACAAAGTTGGGATGCAATGCAACCAGTTGTTTTCTGAAAGCCGTCTCCGTTTCTTTGTTCCGCTTTACAAGGATGGCTTCCCCGTTATTAGTGGTTTCAAAATGATCCTTCCACTCCCCTTCTGCCATGTAGCCGTCGTACACCCATTGAGGCGTCAGCACCAGAAAAGCGTTGCTGATCTCACTCAGCAAAACCCGCTGGCGTGGCACCACATCAATGATGGTTACGGCAAATAAATTATTGCGCTGCACTGTGTAGTTTTCTTCCAGCCTGCTCAGTATATGTTGCGCCAGTAAATCTGGATCGTTGCTGTATTGCTGCGGATTATTCTGAACCAACCAATCAAGTATTTGATAATCTTTATTGGACAACAAAAAATATTCATTTTTACTTTCCAGCAAAAAATGAAAGCGGCGAAAGCTTTCCAGGTAATAATCGCACCCGTTGATTGTAGCAATAGTGATTAACTGCAAACCTTCTCCTTCTTTTACCACATCAAATTTTAAAGATGGTGTGTAAGTACTGAAAGTACAGGCTGCCGTGATCACATTACCAGTTACCGGGTTCGGCAACTGGTGGTACCAGTTTACCAGGTTTGCAAAAGGTTTAAAAAAAGCAAACTGTTCCTGTAGTTTTCTTGCATAGGCGGGTAATAAAAACTGTCTTAAAGGCACTCCTGATTTCTGTTGCTTATGACGTTTAATGATGTCATCTTCCAGCCTGTTTAACCCTTCCTTTGTGAGCCAATACAAACCCTGCTTTGCCTGGTTCGGAAGCTGGTAGTAATACTTCCGGAGTTCCAGTGCATCCAGGTCTTTAATATCATACTTTAATCCTTTTTCATTTTTAGTTACATGAATGGAGCGGAGGATATTTTTATCATCGGCCAGGTGTTGAGGCAATAGTAAGAGTGCGGTTTTCTTTTCAGTTTTTTTATCGGCCATCATCTTGCGGCAAATGTAGAAGAAATACTTTTAAAAAAATGGATAAAATCTGTTTAGAAAGCAGTAAATAAAACCAGCTCATTCTGCCAAAAAATAAATGAAATTTATTGCACTGATCAAGAAGGCAAATTAAAAAAGTTGAAAAATAATTCGTTTTAAAAATTCCTGCAAATGTGATCAATAAAAAAGCCGGTGTTTACCGGCTGATATAATTATGATGATGAAAGCTACTGCTTGCAACTATACATTTTTTTCAAAATAGTTATTTACAAAGCTGTCCTGCCGTCTCTTTCCATTGACTTCTTTTTCTTCTTGCTGTATTTTTTTTCGTACTCCAGAATTTCTTTGGTCTTAACTTTTTCATCGGGGTTTGCTGCGGTTGGTTTTGTAACGGCAGTACTTTTATCATCGGGATTTTTCAATAACCTGCCATGATCATAGGTTTCCATTTTTATAAATTTTTCGCCTGATGCGTAGTATTTCCATTCGCCGTTTGGCACACTGTATTGCTCTGCCTGCACTATTTTGTAACTGGCAACTTCATTGTTCCCCTGTCCGTAAACAGCTATGGTATCATACGGTGCATCAGGATTGTATCCTTTCCATTCCTCGTGTCTGAGCAAATCGCCTAAAAAAGAAAAGTACTCCTGTACGCCATCCTTGCCTCCAGATTTATAATTTTCAATTGCAAGAATATCGCCGGTAGCATTGTACTTGCGCCATGGGCCTGTCTTTTTATCATCTTTATAATAACCTTCTTCTTCGTACCCCGGCTCTCCTCTTAACTCTATTACCGTAACTACCCATTTCGCCTGCTTAAGATTTTTTTTATCCACCACATTAATGGTGTCGCCTTTTACTGATACCAGAAAAGATTTGTATTGTGCTGATGCACTAAGAACAACAGTAAAGAGGGCTGCTGTAAAAAAAGAAAAACGAATAATTTTACATTGAATATTTTTCATACAATAGATTTTGTAGATATAGGTTCCTCTGCAAATTTACCCTTTTGTATACACAACTGGCCATTGGCAGTTTTTTTAACATCTATTACACAATTGCTTTTTTATAACAATTAAACTAATTGATTAACGCTAACAATCCGCTTATATTTTGCCAGGGAGCAACCTGCACTCACATTTACTGAAACAACCATTTGTACCCTGCTTCAATCTAAATAATTTATCACAAGGGTTGCCAACCTTTTGCAGAGCTGTTCCTTTTCGGCAGTAGCCTTACAAAGGTTGGCAACCCTAAAGTGTGCGATAATATGAAATGTTTCCATCACTCAGGTAATGCAAAAGCGATAATTTTATTCCCTTTCGGGGTACCTAATTTTTCGCCCCCACAAGCTATTACAATATATTGTTTACCATTAATGCTGTACATGGCAGGCGTAGCAAAGGAAGCAGCTGGCAATTTCGTTTGCCAGATTAAATTACCGGTATATTTATTAAATGCTCTAAACATACCATCCTTGGTAGCAGCAATCAAAATCAATCCATTTTCTGTTACAATCGGGCCACCATAATTTTCACATCCAGTTGGTTTGGTATCCTGGTCAGGCAAGCCTGGAGTGATACCCAATGTTGTTTGCCAAATAAACTGCCCTGAGTTTAAATCTATCGCAGTAAGGGTGCCCCATGGTGGTGTAATGGCTGGCAGCCCCTTGTCGTCTAAAAATTTGGGGTAACCGGTATGTACAAATTTATCGGCTGGCACTTTTGATAGATTAGCAGAGGCAGCTTCTTTTTTCTCTACCCCAAATAAAAATTCAACAAGTCTTTGTTTATCTTCTTTTGTTATACCTGACACACCGGGCATTTTTCCTTTTCCGTTACTGATAACCTGGGTTACAGTTTGCTGTGTTAATTTTTGTGCAATGCCTGTAAGGTTAGGATAGCCGCTTGTGGTGTTGCCTTCCCGTTCTTTACCATGGCAGGCTGCGCAATGAGCAGTATACAATTGATGGCCGATTGATTTTGGCGCACCTCCTACACTTCCCACCATGCCCGCAGTAAATTTTTGCTGCGTTGATACTTTTAAAAACCAGGCCATTTCTGTTGCGTTTACATACAAAATTCCTTTGTACGGATCAGCCGCAGCACCGCCATATTCTGCACCGCCATCATAACCCGGCAACAACAATACGTTATTGGTATCGGGTGGTGCAAATAGTCTTTTATCGGCTGCTATTAAAATTTTTTTAAGCTCCTCTTTATTGTTGGCGAAAGGACTAATATCGTTTTCTGTTAACTCATACGCCTGCCTTGCGTAAGACTTGGGTAAAGATGGTATGGGTTGCGTGGGCCATACTTCTTCGCCCGGTAATTTTGAAGTGGGCACTCCTACTTCATTCACAGGAAATAAAGACTTCCCGGTATTTCTGTCCAATACAAAAGTGTACCCTTGTTTGGTTACCTGGGCAACTGCATCAATTTGCTTTCCATCTTTTGTAACGGTTATTAAATTAGGCGGTGCAGGTGGGTCCCTGTCCCATATATCGTGGTGTATCATTTGAAAGTGCCACTTATACTTTCCATCATTTGCATTTAATGCCAGCAAGCAATTGGCATAAAGATTTGCCCCTTTTCTGTTGGCACCATAAAAATCAGGAGCCGCAGAACCTAAAGGAATAAAGATGGTGCCTGTTTTTACATCCACTGCCATGCCGGCCCAATTGTTTACTGCGCCAACATTGATATTTTTGTAAGCTTCTTTGGGCCATGTCTCGTAGCCTTTTTCGCCGGGTTGTGGAATGGTATGGAATATCCACACTAATTTTCCGGTACGTACATCAAATGCCTTTACATGGCCGGGTGCCGCACCTGCATCTTCGGCAACCCTCACCGGCATTATAATTAAATCGTTATAAATTGTTCCAGGTGTGGTGCTGGTGATAAATTTATCTTTTGCCTCATCAGCGAGACCGGTGTGCAAATCTACTTTGCCATTGTTGCCAAATGTTGATATCAATTTTCCATCTACAGCATTCAATGCAGTAAGTTTCGAGGCGATCGTAACAAATATTCGTTTATCGGTACCATTTTCCCAATAGGCAACACCCCTGCTGGTTCCGTTTGAAGCTAATGAATCTTTAAACAGCCATATTTCCTTACCCGAAGCAGCATCCAACGCAAATACTTTTAACCCTGCTGTTACTCCATACACTACCCCATTCACCATCACAGGATTCATTTGCATCTGGCCGCTATCGGGTGTTTCATAAGTCCACGCAATTTTTAATTGCTGCACATTGCTGGTATCAATTTCCGCCAGGGTTGAGTAATGGTTTCTATCTGCACCTCCAAGGTATTCACTCCATGTATCGTATTTATTTTTTGGAGAAGATTTACATCCTGCCAATAAAATAATAACTGCAATTGTCTTTATTATTTTCATACAATCTTTAGCATTTTATTAATGAATACGGCTTATCATGCATCATGATAAGCCGTATAATTTTTGTAAATTATTAGAGAGCTGTTTCTGCAGTCTTATAAAAACTTGTTTTTTACTTCTTTTTATTTTTTTAATTTTGCCACCTGGTCATTGTAAAACTTCACCGTCTCAATTACATCCGGCATATTATTTTCCCAGTTAGATTCATGCTCAATTGAAAACATTCCTTTAAACTGCTGGCGTTTTAATTCAGCAAACACGGGTGCAAAATCAATCACGCCTTTTCCCACAATGGTATCTGCTGCATCGGTTTTATCAAACTTTACAATGTCTTTAAAATGTACTCCATAAATATGACCTTCCAGTTTTTTTAGGCAGTCAACAAGGTTTAGGCCGTTGCGTGACCAGTGACCAAGATCTGCACAGGATCCGATATTTGAATGCCCTTTTACCGCAGCCAGCACGGAGTCTGGATGCCAGTAAGTATTTGGTTTAGGATGATCGTGTATGGCAATTTTTATGTTGTAAATACCTGCAAGACTATCTACCATATCCCATTGTGATTTTAAAGGTTCGCTGGTGATATAACTTAACCCAAATTCTTTTGCCAGGTCAAATGTTTTTATCCAGTCTGCTTTTGTATCGGGGGTGGTTACACCCATTGCCATCATTTGAATATGGTGCAATTTCAACAGCTCTTTTAATTTTTGTCTGCCTGCGGCTGACATGCTAATGCCAAATGTATCCTTGCTTGTTTTATCCAACGCCTGCCCAGGAAAGGCTTCTATAAATTTTATACCGGCACTATCGGCTTTCGCCAATGCTTCTTCCTGGGTAAACAAACGAAAGGTCCACAATTGAACACCAATTTTCCAGTTATTTGTACCACTGGTACTATCAGCATTTAAAGTAACAGTTGTTTTTTCAGAAGAACCGTTGTTACAGGCAAAAAATAATACAAGTCCCATCAAACATGGGAAGAGAAGAAATTTGTTTTTCATTTATTAATTTTTTTGAAATAAACATGGTGACAAGAATCTGCATACAATATAACACTAAAGGAAGGGAGCAAAAAATTTTATCTATTTTTTTGTCATAAATTAAAAACCGGTCTATAAAATTATTTACAGACCGGTTTAAACGTATTCATTGTTTCTTACATAGTCAGGATGCCTTTCCAATTTCTGTTGCCGCTTCCACTTCTATCAGTTTACCAGTTTTAACATCGTAAATATAACCGTATATAGGAATATCTTTTGCAACAAGCGGATGATTTTTAATTCTTGCAACATCTTCTGTAACACTTTCTGCCAAATTATTAATTGTAAGAAAAGGAATAAATTTAGCCTCATCCGAACCACCATTTTCTTGCACATTTCTCCAGCCATTTTCATCAATGGTGGCAGTTTGTAAACTGTTTGATAAAAGCCCCCGCATAATATCATCCGTAAACAATTCCATTCCGCAATTGGTATGATGAATAACAAACCACTCCCTTGTTCCCAATAGTTTGTAAGAGATAACAAGCGAACGGATAGCGTCATCGCTAGCCCTGCCACCGGCATTGCGAATAACATGCGCATCGCCCTCAAATAAGCCGGCGTACTTAGCCGGGTCAAGCCTTGCATCCATACAGGTTAAAATAGCAAATCTTCTACCGGGAGGCAATGGCAAATTTCCTTTATCGCCAAATTCTGCAATATAATTTTTGTTGGCTGCTAATACTTCTTTGTGTACCTGGCTATTTTCTTTTTGCAATGTTACTGTTGACATAATATTTATTATTTTTTGATTGATTAAAATAGTAGACTATTTTAATATTTTTAACTTTTGCTCATACTTTATTGTTTATAAGATGTGAAAAATAAAACACTTTTGAAGATGAGCACTTAAGCAATAAAATATTCATTACATAGCTAAATTATAATAAGTGCGTTCCAGCTAAAATATTTTAAAAGCTATTGCAGTAATCCTGGTACCCTTTTCTAAAGTCAGTTATTACCAATAGCAGGCGGTAGTTTTAATAAGTAACACCTGCCTGTTGCAATATTTCTTCCATTATTTTACTGATTGATAAAGTTAATTTATGAGGTACTTTATTGCTTTGTAACAAACCCTTATCCAAACAATCCATTACTTCTCTTACTTCATGTTCAAAACCATTGCTTGCATGTGGCATTGAAAAATTTTGGGTAGTACCATCATTTAAAACAACAGAAAATTCCGTTGCCTTAAACCAGGGATTGTTGATTTTTATCATTCCTTTTGTTCCAATAATTTCAGCTTCAAGAGAAGTATTAATATTGATGGCAGATAAGATATTTGCAGTTTGTCCATTGGCATATTGCATTACCACATTTGCATATTCATCCACACAGGTAGCAGTGAGTTTTGATACAGTTTTTATATCAGTTGGTTCACCCAGAATTAAAGTAGCTAAAAAAATGGGATAAATACCAATATCCATTACAGAGCCGCCACCCAGGGCCTTATCAAACAACCTGCCTTTGGGATCAAGAGGTGCAATAAAACCAAAATCGGCACTCACATATTGCGGCTCACCAATTACATCTTCCTTTATCAGGGAAAGAATTTTATCGATAAAAGGCATGCAGGCAGTCCACATACCTTCCATAAAAAATAATTTATTTTTTTCAGCAATTTCAATCATTTCAGCAGTTTGCTTCAACGAAAGTGACATGGGCTTTTCGCACAATACTGCTTTATTGTGTTGCAAACAAAGCAAGGTTTGATGGTAATGAAAAGCATGTGGTGTGGCTATGTAAATAATATCTACATTTTCATCTTTCACCAGGTCGATATAGTTAGTATACACTTTGCCGGCATTATACCTGGCGGCAAATGCATTTGCATTATCTACATCACGGGAAGCAACTGCATATACTTCTGCACCTTCGGTAAAATTGATTGCTTCACAAAATTTTTCTGCAATTCTGCCGGCACCTAAAATTCCCCAGCGATAGTTTTTTTTCATATTTCTGTGATAATTTTTAATTTGTTGTTACACGAATTTTTTGCACAAATAATACAGACTATGTGCTTCAATTAATAATAAATACGATTTTACAACTACCAGATTACATTTTTAAACCCGTGTTATTACATTCTCCAATTAGTGTAATTAGTGTATTAAAATTCGTGTTATAAAATAAATAAAATTACAATTCCTTCAGCATCCATTTACTGCAACCAAAATGGCCGCTGTTTCCCATTGGTCCATTTAAATATTCGAACCCAAATTTCTCATACACACTAATGGCCTGCTCCAGTTCTGGCATCGTTTCCAAATATACTTTTTCAAAACCAACAGCTTTGGCTTTCTCTAAACAATTTTCAATAATCATTTTACCTATCCCTTTTCCTCTTGCGGCTGGCAGTAAATACATTTTTACCAGTTCGCAGGTATTTTCAGGCAAGCCTTCTGTTGGATAAATACCCCCACCGCCAAACATTTCGCCATCGATAGTCGCAATAAAATAAAAGGAAGCGGGTTGTTGAAATACTTCAAATAAATGATCTGTCGCATCATCGTAATATACCGTACCCGGATGGTTTGCACCAAATTCAGTCAAGGTACTTCTAATAATTTTTGCCAATGCAGCGTTATCGGTTTGTTCAATTTTCCTTATCTGTATTGATTGATTCATATTTTATTTGTTGGATTTAATAAAGCTCTTCTTTTTTATTTAACCTTGAAATAAAAAAATAGCGGGTGTTAGCATACATAGAATTATTAAAGAGGTAACAATCCAATCTTCCATCATACCAGGTCGAAATAGAAGATGACCATGTGAGCCGGATATATAAAAAGTAAAAATAACCCGCCCAATGAATAGAAAAGCAATTGAAATAAATAATTCCTAGAAATTTAATTAGATTCATTTTTACCATTGATTGTTATTACCAATAGCCGAAGCTACAACCTATGAAGTTATCTGCAATGGTTACGCATCTCAAAAAATAAATGATGTAAAATTTGTTCTTCTGATTTATAATATAATGGGCGCCCCCCACAAAAAAATACCCGCTGTAAAACAGCGGGCAATGAGAATTTATAAAGTGTAATTTATACTATTTATTTTTTATCTATTACCAGCATAACAGCTCCCAGTGGAGGTATGGTAACTTTTATACCATTGGTGGTAACTGTTGAACGGGCTTTAAGTGTTGTGTAAGTAACAGGGCCGCCGGCATCACCTGCAGGCCCGTTACCGTTTACCAAAACCTTTCTTGAAAACTCGCCATTGTCATTACTCCCTTCCAGACTGTACCAATAAAAGCGGCTGCCGCTATAGAAATTTTTCATTTTAATTTCTACTGTTTGTGCGGTACCTGATGTATTCACCAGGTTAACATTTACCTGGCCCGAAGTGTAAGTAGATGCGTAAGATTTTACAGCACTGCTACCAAGCACCGTGCTGTTCACCAGCCTGTCGCCCAACATTTTTTGTAAATAATACATATAATAAAAGCTGGGGCGGGGCGTCCATTTTGCAATACCGCCAGGTTCATCTCCACTACTAAATAATCCATGGTCATCACCGTTGCTCCAACCATTTATTACATCCCAGCGGGCCGACATACCGTATTTATTTTTTAATGCCTCGCCCATTACCAACACAGCGAACACGCCACTGGTGTTAGATACCTGTTGTTTTGATCCGATGGAAAACATATTCCATTCATCCATAGCAATGGGCTTAACAGTGGCCCCATTGGCCTGCAATGTTTGGGTCACAAATTTTATTACTGTCTCGGCTTCCGTTAATGCTGACCCTAAAATGATAGCTGCATTTGCATTGGTATTGTATGGAGTAAAGTAATTGTGCACCACAAAAAAATCTGCTTTGTTGTTAATGCCAGGCATCATCCCGGCATTCCATGTTTTACGTGTATTTGTTTGCCATGATTCGGTTGAAGGCGACTCTGCAGTAACCGCCCCTATGTATATTTTTTTACCAATTTCTGTAGCTGCTTTTTGCATGGAATCTACAAATACCTGAAAGTGTTGTGCATACAAAGCACCGGTTAAAAATTCGGGTTGGCCATCTTTGTTGGCAGCTACATCAATGCGGTATCCCCATTCCCAGTTGCCATAATTTTCATTGCCAATTTCCCATAACTGTGTGCGGCCATTATCGTACCTCACCCAGTCTGCCGCAAGGTGTGCTGCATCCGCAACCGGGTTAGCACCTGTGCCATACCTGGCAAAACCATAGTTGATGGTAATGATGCCTTTATTGTTGGTTTGCTGCATCATGGTATAATAATTATCTAAGTTGCACTGCCAGTTATAATTTGTTTTTCCATAACTGAAACCTGCAGGTTCTTTGGTGCCATCATCTTTTGTAAACATCGCTGGTGCTCCCGGTGGATTAACACCCTGTTCTCCATTCCAAAAATAAGCATCACTGGAACTACCACCCGGAAACCTGATTATATGCGGATGCAAGTTGGTAACAGGCTCAATAAACCTTGCATCACCTGCAACAGGCCCCATCCACCAAACAGCATTGTGCCCAAACTCTGACAAAGGTATTTTGGTAATGATAGCTGTTGCATCAACCGTTACCGTACTGGTGGCTGCTACAGCAAGTGTTGCTTCTGCATAGGAAGGTGCTGTAAAAGTTTTGGCCTGCCAGTCGTCTAAAAAAAAGCCAATGGTATTTGCTGTTGCCGGATCAACCCCCGGTTTTATGGTGGTATCTGTCCCTCCGGGTACACCACCAGGTGGTGTGGGCGGTGTGGGGGTAGGGGTATTTTTTTTACAGGAAAGAATTATTGCTACAAGAAAAAGGCAACTTATTTTCAGTGTACGCTTAATGAAAATTGACATTGATTTATTTTAAAATTTTGAACTGATAGGATCGGTTTAAACCGGATAGTCATTTTTTAAACATCCACTATCTCAATTAAATTATTGATGCTGCGGATGTTTCTATTTTTATCAAAAGGTAAGCATTATCTCAATCCTACATGGTCAACATGCACTACCCCTGAAAAACCAGCTGACTGCAACACGATTTCTTTTAAAGGATTGGGGCTTGAAAGATCAGCGATATTGATGCTGTAAGTTGTCCATTCACCCCCTACAATTGTAACCGGATAAGCATTGCTCCAGCCGCCATTGATTACTACATTTATTTTTTTACCGGCTGTACCTGCTTCTCCAAATACTGAAAATTCCAGTTTTGTATACGCTCCCGTAGCAGGTCCTGCATCATTGTGAAAAGTGATCCCTTCATAACCACCAACACCATAAGTAACTTTAATTGATTTATCGCCCTGCCGAACATTTGCTGTGCTGTTAAAATCTCTTGCCGCCCATGACCAATCCTGAAATCCATTTTGTAAAGCATCTGTATAAATAGCATACGCAAAATCAGCAAGCGGAGGCAGGCCTCCAATAAAATCCAATACCTGGCTTGACTCTACCGTAAGTGTTGAATTAAGCACAGACAATACTATTTTTCCTTTTAGCGCACCAGCAGGAACCTTTACCACAATCTGCGTAGCAGACTGACTTACAAATGTGACAACAGGTGCAACAATACCAGTAAATGCCACCCCTTTTACAAGATCAAGATTGCTACCGGTAATGGTAAGATTCCCTTCCTGTGCAATGGGATTGGGTGCAAGTGTTGTAACAGCAGGTAACAATAAAACCAGTTCATCGGCTGATTCAACAGTAACCGTTGAAGGTGAAATCAATATTATTTTTCCTTTGCTTGCTGCTGCGGGTACTTTAACTACAATCTGTAAAGGCGACTGACTTACAAATGTGGTAACAGGTGTTGTAACTCCTTTGAATAATATACCTGAAGTAAGATCAAGATCTTTACCTGTGATGGTTAAATTTGTTGCATGCTTTACCGGGTTGGGCGCTAAAGTTGTAAGGGATGGCAAGGTAACTATCAACACACTATCGGTTTCAAATGTAACTGGTTTTGTACCACCTGAAGAAAGAAACAATGTACCTGTACGGGCATTGGCAGGGACCTTTACAACCAGTTCATTTAAAGACTGGCTTACAAAAGTTGTTTCAGCAATATCTTTAGCAAATGTTACCTGTTTTACCCAGTTTAAAAATTCACCTTTAATCGTAATGTTCTCTCCCGGCCTGGCTTTCGCTGTCATGGAAGTTATTTTAACAGGCACTTCAAAATTTATTTGTGTTTTTGATACAACATCGCCTGCAGGTGTTTTTAGTTTTGCATAACCTTTTACGGTTGAAGCCGGAATTACAAACACAATACGCTCTGCTGTGTGTTCTTTAAAGAATGCTGCGGCAACATTGGCACCAGCTAAATCCACCTCTGTAACTTTATCAAGGTTATTACCAATAAAAATTATATTTTCCCCATGCTTTGCACCTGTTGGGCCAAAACTTAACAACTCAACTTTGCCTGAATTTTCAATGGTATCTTTTTTACAGGAGCCAATTATTCCGATAGCCATAAAAAGGAATACCATAGAAAGCAGCTGCTTATTTAAAATTATTTTGATCATTTTCTTATTTTTTTTGATGTAACAATTATGAAACCTGTTGCTTACTTTTTGATAACCTTCGGTACAACCCTGAAATTGTCGAAAGACATATCGCAATCCAAATCACCGGGGCCATGAAACAGCAGCCTGCACCAATAGCCGTTGGCACTAACAGTTAAGGGTGTTCCATAACTATTGGCTATTTCTTCAAAAGGTATAATTACTGTTTGCCATTGTCCTTTTGTATCGTAAGGCGGCTTCCACAAATACGCATCATTATTTTCTTTTAGTATACCCACATTAATTTTAAGCACATTGCCATTGTATGGCTTTACTGTATTCAACTCAAACTTCAGGTAATAATCAGATGGTTTAAGAATGGCCTCATCAGGAATATTCTTGCTGATATCTCCCATCGCATCCGGAGGGCCACCGGCTACTTCATTCCACGACCAGGAACCAATTGCTTTTTTTACACGGATATAGTTACCATTAATTTTTGCAGGATCTCCCACTGCCGGAGCCGTAACAACATATGATGCATTCCACCATCCTGTGTAAGGGTCACTGCTTATAAAAATATTCCTGTTATCCCTGAACCAGAAATCTGATTTGGTTTCACCAAAATTTGTTTTAATGGTAATCTGTCCGGGTTGAGCACCGGCTGGTACTTTTACTTTAATTGTTTTATCTTTTACAGATACTAATTCACCAACAGCCCCACCTGTAAAAGTTACCGTTAATGGTTCGTAAAAAAAGTCGCCGCTAATAGTGGCTACATCACCGGTTAATACATATTCACAATCCAACCCCTTTATTATTGGCTCACTAATCTGCACCTTAAAATCGTACAACAAAGTGTCTTTGTTAGAAAATATAATTTTCATTTTATTAGTGATAACCTGTGGTATTGGTGATGGTACACTTACCAAAATACTGGTGGCAGTAATATAAGTGGGGGTTAATGAAGCCTTCTGATCATTGAACCAAACTTCTGTAGCATCCTGCAAATTCTCACCTACAATTGCAATCAGGTTTCCCTGAAAAGCGCCTGTCAGCAGGGAGTCAGACGAAGTAGGCTCTGTAATCCGTACATACCTAATTCGGGGAACACCATAATTGGGAAGCGTTTCTTTTTTAGAACAAGACGAATAAATACCTGCTATTGCAATTGCCATAGTAAGTAATAGTAGTGATTTATATATATTTTTCATATCGCTGTTTATTTTTAAAAAACAATTATTTTACCTGGTTTAATAATCAACTGCCGGTTTTAGCAGGTTAGGTGCCTGGCTTAATTCTGCTGACGGAATAGGGAGCAGGAAGTTGCCATCATTTGCATTAATCGTTCTGTCGGTTGTAGCCCATGGCGTTTTTGTAATGGTCCATTGTGTTGGATCCGGAAATTTGTCGGGAGCTGTAAAAAATAGCCCTCTGTCCTGGCTGTTTAAAATGGCATACGCCTTGGATTTATTGTAGTAATGCAAACTCACCAAATCGTACCATGCCATTGATTCAACTGCAAATTCAACAAAACGTTCTTTAAAAATCATATCGGCTGTTAACGGCAAAATGTATTGTGGTAAGCCTGCACGCATGTGTACTTTATTGAAATACTCAAGGGCTTTTGCATCGGTTGTGGAAGCACTGTTGCCAAGGGCAGCTTCAGCATATATAAGGTACATTTCGGATAAACGCATCATGTAAGTATCATTGCCATAATACTGTGAAGCCGACTGTCCGCCTACATCTTCGGATTTACCTGTTACGTATTTTTTTATACTTAAAAAATTATTATCAGTGCCATTAAATGGAAATATTAATTTTTGTTTTCCTCCTGTTATTGTTTGTGTTATTTCCGGATACCTCGTTCCGGGTAACATGAAAGTAGCTTTCAACCGCTGATCCAGTGTTCTGCCCTTCAATGTATCATCTTTTGCTGATACAGTAAATCCTTCATACTGTTTCATCATCCACCAGGTAGCTCCTTTATCACCACCCCATCCATCGCCATTTGCAATATCAGGACTATAGGCAAGATAGGCTGGGGCTGAGTTTTGTGTACCCCATGCACCCGGAGAATAAACCCATTGCAATGAAAATAAAGACTCGGCATTGTTATCGTAAGGAAACAGAAATAAGTCAGCATAATTTTTTAATAAAGATGCGCCGCTTTTTGTAATTACTCTTTCAGCATAATATTTTGCACTATCTAAAAAAGCCTGGTCTCTTGACCCCGAACCATTGGATTCCACACCAGCCCTTGTAAGATAAAAACGGGCCAGCATTCCTTCAGCAGACCATTTGGTAAGCCGTCCAGGACGCAGTGCAGTTTCTGGCAAATCAGCAGCCACTTCACGCATTTCTTTGGTGATAAATTTCCATACACTTTTCTCCGTATTTCTGCTGATAGTAGTATCAGAAAGTAATGCCAGGTTATTTTCGATAATCGGAACGGGGCCCCAGTTCATTACCAAATAACGATAAGCCAATGCCCTCATAAACCTTGCCTCTGCAATAGCCATTTTTTTAATCTGTGGCGAAACCACATCCCCTGCATATTTATTAATATTTGCAATGGCAAGGTTCGATTGACCTACCACTATAAAAAACGAACGCCAGGAAGCGCCGTTTTCCGGAGTGTTACCTGTGGTGTTGAACAATACATTCCCCCTGTCATTGTAAGCAGAGAATGCCGTACCTGCTCTAAAATCTCCTAAGTTGTAAGAGGCCTTATCATTATAATCGAACCAAACTTTACTGTACAATAATCCTGTGGCAGCCAATAGCTGGTCGTCATTTTTATAAAAGCTTGCATCAACAATTGCATCAGTTGGCGGTTTTTCAAGAAAGGTTTTGGAACAGCTTCCTAAAATCATTAAGGAAAGTGATGCTGCTAACCAAATATATGTTCGTTTTAAATTTTTCATTTTTATTAATTTTAAAAGTTTATACCCAGGTTAAATGTATAAACAGGGGTTAAAGGATAGCGACCGTAATCAAGGCCAATAGCCTGGTTGGTAGCACTGGTCTCTCTACCTACATAAGATCCAACTTCCGGATCAAACCCTGTGTATTTGGTAATGGTTGCCACATTTTGTGCACCAATAGTAAACCGTACGCCTTTCAGCAATTTTTGCCTTGCAATAAAACTGGCGGGCAGGTTATAGGAGATGGATATATTTTTAAGCCTTATAAAAGATCCGTCCTCTACCCATTTACTTGTTGGCCTTGTTACATTACCATTAGGGCCGTAAGATATTCTTGATACATCTGTTGTTGGATTTGCCAATACTATTTCGCCCTGCGAATTGATAACAGGTTTTGCATAATCCATTGCATGCACCAACAGGTTTCGGCTGATGTTGATGTTATTTGGATTGGTATTTGTTTTGGATATGTAGTTGTAAATATCATTTCCAAAAGTTCCGATAATGAGTATGCTCAGGTCAAAATTTTTATAACTGAACGTATTGGTAAAACCACCAAACATTTTAGGCCACGGATTACCGATATTTGTTTCATCATAGGTATCAATAATACCATCCGGCACACCATTGGGGCCACTGATGTCTTTAAACTTTACATCACCTACCCACACGCCGTTGGCTTCTTCTGTGGGCAGCCTGTTACCGTTGTTATTAACAGGCACTGCACTTTTATTTATTTCTTCTATTGATTGAAATAATCCTTCTTCAATATATCCACGGAACAACCAGGGAGCCTGCCCCACTGCAGAACGTTGTGTCCAGTCATTTAACCACCACGAGGTGCGGTTTACAAATGCTGCATCTGAATAAAATTTATTGATGGTTGTTTTAAAAACAGATATGTTCAAATTGGTTTCCCATTTAAAATCTTTTTTTACCACATTGGTTGTATTCAATGTAAATGCCCATCCCTTATTTTGTAGGGCACCAATGTTTACTGTTGGCGACCCTACCGCTCCTGTTCCATTGGTACCCATGTACCATGGCAAAGGATTATCCATTAAAAGGTTGTCTGTTTTTTTGTTAAAATAATCAAATTCTACCTGTATTCGGTTTTTAAGAAAGGAAACATTAATACCAATATTGTTGGTTTTGGTTTCTTCCCATTTTAGTTGCGGATTGCTATACCGTGAAGGTAAGAAGCCAGTACCCGATGGAGTAGCTCCTGTACTTAATGGAGAATAAATTCCTCCGCCGCCACCCTGGTTACCGGTGATGCCCGTTTCAAACCTAAGTTTTAAATCGCTTATCCACGAAACATGAAAAAACTTTTCCTGCGAAATTCTCCATGCTGCAGACAGCGACGGAAAAACACCCCATTTATTTTCCGGACCAAAATTGGCAGATCCATCTGTTCTGATAGTACTTGTTAAAAGATAGCGGTTATCATAATTATAACTAAGCCTTCCAAGATAAGATTCCATTCCCCAGTTGCCTGATCCTCCGCCGTTGGTTGCTGTGGTTGGATCGCCTGCATTCAAATCAAAAATATCATTCGTTAAAAAACCGGTTCTTGAAGCTGTCACATTTTTCCAGTTAGATGCCTGTGCTTCATGGCTGGCCATTAAACTGATATTGTGTTTTCCTAATTGTTTGTTGTATTCCAGCAACTGGTTCCAGTTCCAGTAAGTGTTGGTGCCGGTTCCATTGTTTAATGAAGCAGTTACATTTCTTGCCCAGCCAATGGAATAAGTCGGCTGATAATATGTTGAATTGGAATAACCAA
>JAYVUL010000260.1:0-9746 GCA_043787935.1 Chitinophagaceae bacterium
TCTGTACTTCCGCGGGTGGTATTGATCAACTCCGTTGACTTTAAAACCATTACCCCTGTAAGTAAAGTGGTATTGACATCCAACCTGCCTTTGTTTAAGGCTACCGCAGTGGCAATGACACTTTCGGGCAAAACCCTTACCCTGAATTTTTTTTCGGCACCCGCATAATAATCAAATCGTAAAAAGCCATATTCAAAATTCCAGTTCTTAAGAAATGGCCCGTTGGCTGCCGCATTTTGGATGATCGAATTCCCGGCAGAACTGAGTAATCTTGCCGGCAAAGCATATCCTGTTTGCTTATTTTGATCGATATAGTAAATTGTTTTTTTTGCAGAATAATTCAGTAACCCGCCGATACTTCCCTGCCAGAAACCTCTTACAAAGTTTTTTCTCCAGTTGTCTCCTTCTTTTTTATTTATGATGGCACCCACGCCACCGGTAAGCCCGCCAAAGACAATATTATGGGTTAAAACTTTTATCTCCTGGTCCTGGGAAAATACCAAACGGGGAAATAACAGGCATAAAGCAAAAATAAATTTCATTTGTATCAGCGGTTTATACGATGATCAACTGATACACAAAATAGAAGTTGTTATTTGTATAAAACCTGATGCGTGTTGGCTTTGTTTATGACTGCTGTCAGAATATGCAAATTCACACTCAAAGCCGTCAGCGGTTTTCACTCCATGGCTGGGGGGAACCTGGCTGCAGGGATCGATAATTTACTGTAAAGAGGAAATATTCATTTATTGTGGGCCTTGCTTACTGAAATATCCTTCCAGTTTTCCCTTCAGTTCTGCAGGCATTTCACAGCGCTTCATTCCTTTTGCCTGCATAAAATACAATGTTACATCACCTGTGTTCAGCAGTTCATCTTTTTCATTATAAATTTCATGATGAAAAATGATTTTGTGGTGAAGCGGCAATTCTTTCAGGATTGTTTTTACAGTGATAAGGTCTTCATATTTTGCCGGGCGCAAAAAACGGCTGTGAATATCCACCACCGGCATGATGATGCCCATGGCTTCGATGTCTTTATAAGAATAACCAATCTGCCGAAGGGCTTCGGCCCTGCCTATTTCATAAAACTGGGCATAGTGCCCGTGATATACCACTCCCATCTGGTCGGTTAGTGCATAATGAATGCGTATCTGCGTTTCTGTTGTAAACATGTTGTAAACGATAGCGGTTGAATTATTTGCCTGTCATTCCATCTACACTTATTTTCCCCGGGCCCAGCAACAGGATCACCAGGTAACTGCAGAGATACAAAGGAACAAGATCTTCGCCATCCCCTAAAATGCTTCCTTTCTGTACCTTAAAAAATACAACTCCCATAGTGATGATTAGTGGGATAACAGACAGCCGGGTGAATAAACCAATGATTAAAAAAAGCGAACAGAAGAATTCAGCAAACACTACCAGTGCCAGGGAAACTGTTTGCCCCAGGCCTAAAAAATTCATAAACTTATGTTGCATGTCGCCAAAGTGAACCAGCTTATTATAGCCATGCGTGATCATTAAGATACCCACGCCAAAGCGCAGCAGTAACAGGGCTGAATTGAAAGCCCCTGCAGAATATTTTGTTGATAATAGTTTTTTCATAATCTGTGTTGACTATTGTTATAAATATTATTATGGTAAAACAGTTGCCGGTTACTTTACCTTTTTCTTAACAGCACTGCGAATGTACATTCGTTTCGGTTACAGTAGTTATCCACTTATTCACAAATGCTTTGGAATGATGTTTGCCTTGGGGCCTTTAAGGCTAATTTTGCAACCAACTAAAATGAACGGATCAATCAACATGATTAAGAAACACCCTCCACTCCTCATAGCTTTTTTAATATTTTCCCTTGCTGCTTTTTCACAACAGACCCATGTATTTACCGATGCGGAAAAGAAGTTTAAAGAAGCAATGGATCTGTTTATCAAACAGCAGTATGCATTAGCATATCCTTTGCTGGAAGCGGTAAGGCAGCAATATCCTGATAACCTGCAAAGCAATAATACCTACCTGCATGATGATGTAAATTATTATTTTATTGTGTGCCGTTTAAAGCTTCGCCTTCCGGTGGCTGAAGAAGAGGCCAATCATTATATCGATTGGGTGAACAATGAACCACGGGGGCAACTGATGAGTTATCATTTGGGGAAATTTTATTTTGAAAAGGATGATTTCAGCAAAGCCATCAGCAATTATGAACATGCAGGATTGGACAATTTAAGCAATGAAGAAGTGGCCGATGCAAAATTTGAAATGGGATACTGTTATTTCAACCTTAAAAATTTTGCAAAAGCCAAACCCCTGTTTAATGAGATACACCAGTTGCCCGGCAGTAAATATTATATTCCGGCCAATTATTATTATGGTTTTATAGCTTATTACGACCGGCAGTTCAATGAAGCATTAAAATCATTCCGGCTGGTGGAAAGCAGGGACGAATACAAAGGAGTGGTGCCGTATTACATTGCAGAAATATTTTATTTCCAGGATAAAAAAGAGGACGCCCTGCGGTATGGCGAAAGCATATTAAGCAGGGGAGGGTTGTACTACGAAAAGGAAATGAAGCAACTGATGGGCCAGATTTATTTTGAGAAAAAGAATTTTGCCAAAGCCCTTCCGCTGCTGGAGTATTATGTAAAAAACAGCGACAAGGTAACCAAAGAAGACCTCTATGAATTGAGCTATTGCTATTATGAAGCCAGCCAGTTAACGAAAGCAATAGAGGGCCTGAAGCAATTGAGTAATGAAAAAGATTCCCTGGGGCAAAACTCTATGTACCTGCTGGCGGATTGTTATTTACGCACCAGCCAAAAAGCCAATGCTAGAACTGCTTTTCAGTATTGTGCCTACAACAGCAGCAACCGGCAGCAACAGGAAATTTCCCGTTTCAATTATGCCAAGCTTTCTTACGAATTGGGCTACCAGGATATCGCCCTGAATGAAATGCAAAAATTCATTTCCGATTATTCCAATTCAGTTTATATAGTGGAGGCAAAGGAAATACTGGTCGGCCTTTTGGCAAACACCAATAATTTCAGTGATGCCCTCGCCTTGTATGAATCTTTCAGCAGGCCAACACCGGCCATGCAAAAAGTGTATCCAAGGATTTTATATGGCAGGGCAGTTGAATACATGAACGATCAGCAGTTATTAAAAGCAGAAGAGTTGTTCAGTAAAATAATTCAGTTGCCAGCATCAAATGTTACTCCTTATGCCAATTTCTGGAAAGGTGAAATCGCTTACCGTTCGGCAAAGTTTGATGACGCTATCCGCTACCTGTTGTTTTTTGTCCAAAGTGCAATCGCATCGCAGGGTGAGGCAAACAATACCACAGCCAAATATAGCCTTGGTTACAGTTGGTTGAAAAAGGAAAGTTACAAACAGGCGTTAAGCTATTTTGAGCCTGTTGCAAAATATAATACCACCGCTTCTTTAACGGAGCAGGACGCTTATGTGCGCAGTGCCGATTGTTATTTTATGTTGAAGGATTTTGTCAAAGCCAATACGATGTATGAAAATGTGGTCAGCAATGCATTGCCCCAGAGTGATTATGCGATGTTTCAAAAAGCAATGATTGCCGGTATCAAAAGTTCTGCAGGGAAAATAAATACCCTCAATAGTCTCAGCCGTCAATATCCCCAAAGCAGCCTGGTGCCGGATGCAAATCTGGAGATAGCTAACACCTTTATGGCGGATGAAAAATTTGCTGACGCCTTGCCTTACCTGAAAAATATTTTAACGGCAACCAACAGTGGCGGGATAAAACCAATGGCCTATTTAAAATCAGGTTTAAGTTATTACAACCTGAACAAAAACAGCGAGGCATTGACTAACTACCAGCAACTGATACAGCAATACCCGCAATCGCCTGAAGCAGATGAAGCACTGGATAATATCAAAAATATTTATGTGGAAGAAGGCAGGCCGAATGAATATGTAGAGCTGATGAAGAAGAATGGCAAGACTATTTCTGTAAGTGAAGCAGATTCATTGACCTACGCGGCGGCTGAATTAAAATACAACAGCAATGATTGTGCAGCTGCCATTACCGGCTTTAATAATTATTTATCACAATATCCCAATGGTGCATTTTCCATAGAGGCAAATTATTTCCGCAGCGAATGTTATTATAAAAGTAAGGATTGGGCCAATGCATTGACCGGCTATGGCTACGTTAACGGCAAAGGGCTGAATAAATATTTTGAAAGGGCAACGCTTATGGCAGCAAGGCTTTATTACCTTGAACTGAAGGATTACGCTAATGCAAAAAAATATTTCGCCTCCTTGCTTACCGGTGCTGTTAACCAGGAAAATCAATTAGAAGCGCTGAGGGGCCTGGTTCGCTGCTATTACCAGTTGAAAGAGTATGAACAGGCCAACGAAGCAGCCAAACAGTTGCTGGCTAAAAAGGGCATCAGTACCGATGATAGATCGGTTGCGTTTTTAGTGTTGGGTAAATCGCAGCAGGTAAATAATGATTGTGCAGCTGCCATTGCGTCTTTTAAATCCTGTGCCGGTATTAATAAATCGGCCTGGGGTGCAGAAGCCCGGTATGAAATTGCCGCCTGCCAGTTTAGTTCCGGCAATTTTACCGCAGCTGAAAAAGCAGCACAGGGAGTGATACGGGAAACCGGTAGTTACGATTACTGGGTTACCAAATCTTACCTTTTACTGGGGGATGTATTTATGCAGCAGAAAGATTATTTCAATGCCAAAGCAACCTTTGAAAGTGTGGCTAAAAATGCCGCTATCCCTGAATTGAAAACCTTGGCACAGCAAAAATTAGACAAGGCGAAAGAAGAGGAAAAAGCAACATCAAAAATCGGCGGCTAACATTAACTACTAACACACATGGATACAAGAAATAAAATACAATACCTGTTTTCAATCATTGCAGTTTCTTTGTTTTGCCATACTGCAGCGGCACAGAAGGGAAGGGGCGATACCACCAGGAAACAAACCATTGATATCACTTCCAGTTACAAGCCGGTGTTGCGTAATGCCGTAAAAATAAATTTTTCCGCTACTAACCTGAATGCTGATACCAGTAAAACAGTAGCTGCTTACAACATCCCTGCACAAAATCTTTTTTATACCTACCAGCCCATTTCACTGCGGCCGCTGGCTTTAACAACTGATTCAACACCGGACCTTGGGATGCGGAACTATCTCAAGGTTGGATTTGGTAATTATACCACGCCTTATATCAGCGGTGGCTTTAGTTTTGGGGATGGAAAACAAAGCCTGCTGAATGTGTATGCGGATTATGTTTCATCAAAAGGGAATATTAAAAACCAGGACTATTCACAGTTAAATATCAAGGCAGCGGGCAGCTACTTCACCGGAAAAAATGAGTTGTACGGCAGTGCTGCGGTTAATCAGCAGGATTATTATTTATATGGCTACGACCACCTGCGGCATGATTACGATAAGAGTGACCTGCTGCAACGTTTTCAAAACATCAACCTGAAAGCCGGCTTCCGTAATAAAGAGATAAATGAAACGGGTATCAATTACAACCCAAACATTGACATTAATATTTTCCGTAACCAAAATAAGGTGACTGAAAATTCATTTGCTGCCACGGTGCCGGTAGATAAAACATTTGCAGATGCGTTCACCATAAAAGTAACGGCAAAGGCAGACATTACCGGTTATACCTCAGAAAACCTTGCCAGTAATGTAACATTCAACAACAATATTTACAGCCTTGCACCAGAGCTGATTTATGCTAAACCGCTTTTTAATATTCATGCTGGTGTTACTCCCACCTGGGATAATGGCAAGCTGGCGGTATTTCCCAATATTTATGGGGAAGTGAAATTGAAAGACCGGGTGTTTTTAGTGCAGGCTGGCATAATAGGCAGATTTATTAAGAATAGTTTTCAGCATTTATCCGGCATTAATCCATACCTGCAAACAATATCCGTTCAACAAAATACCAAAGAAACAGAATGGTATGGCGGCCTGAAAGCCACGCTGGGCAGTCATTTTAATTTCAGTGCCAAAGCATCCTGGATCACTAACCATAACCTCCCGTTTTTTGTTAATGATACCGCCGATGGAAAAACATTTTATATCAGCAACGAAAGCAGGGTATATAATTTCAGGCTGCATGGCGATCTTAGTTTTATCAGCCAGGATAAATTCACCATTACCGGGGGGCTTACCTTTAATGGTTATAATGGCAAGGTAGATAATGACCGTGCCTGGGGAACTATTCCGTTAGAAATAAATAGCGCCTTGCGCTGGTGGGCATTTAAGCAGGTACTCATTAAAAGCGACCTGTTATTATTTAACGGTGGTGCCTTTTTGTTAAAAGATGGCAGCGATCTTAAATTAGGCGGCGGCACCGATTTAAGTGCGGGTGTGGAGTTTGCCATCACCAAAAAATTCAGTGCCTGGCTTGACTTAAATAATATCTTCAACAACAAATACCAGCGATGGAATAATTACCCGGTATATGGATTGAATGTATTGGCGGGCGTAATTTTAAAATTTTGATGCAATCAGTTTTGGTAAGCAAAATTGTCATGAAATGTTTTTTATAATGCTTATCAAAACGGTATACAATTCTCATACAATAAATATTTTGGTGCCGGCTGATATTTTCATGGCATCTCCGTTGCGTCGCACACTTCTGCCTGTTTCTCTTTTGGCATCTTTGATCCACACCGTCCGTGGTTTCGCATTAATTTAAAGAGCGATCGGTATTTTATGGCCCAGGCTATTTGCTGCGTCCCGGCAGCGTTGCGATTTTTTACTTGCAGTTTTCAAATTTGATATGGATATTTGCAGTGAGACGCTCAGTTCAATAAAAATCAGGCATGTACAATATTATAGCTCCATCTTTCCTGCAGAAAAAAAAATGTATACTGCCTGGCATTGGCAGCCTGTCGTTAATCACCCATTCAGCAGAAACTGATTTTTCCAATACTCAAATAAAGGCTCCCCGGCAGGAAATTGTTTTTACTCCGGCCGGCACCGGCACCAGCCTGTTCAATGAGTTTTCTGCCATCAGCGAGATGATGAAAAGGAGCCTTGATGGAGAGGGTAGGGTGGAGTTGCTGGGTATTGGCAGTTTTACAAAAAATAAGTCCGGCCAAATTATTTTTACTCCTGTTGCAATTGATACAGATTTTACATTGCCCGTTACAGCCGAAAGGGTGATACACAAAGACGCAGAACACAACATACTGGTAGGCGATAAAGAAACCACCAATGTGGAAATGACAGAATACTTCAGTGAAGAAACTTTACCCAAAGACAACTGGTGGATATGGGCATTGCTACTGGGTGCTGCTGGTATTGGGGTGATTGCTTATTATTTTTCCCAATATGGGGTGAATGGTTTGAGCAGCCAGTTTTAAAAATCATTAATTCTCATCTGATTTTAAATCATAAAAAAAAGTAAGTCTTCTGTTTTTCGGCTTTACTATTTCTGCGCTTCTTTTAGATAAAATTTTGATGCATTATGCATATTCTCTCAGGAAGAAATAGGTTTCCAATTAATGGAAAAATGATTACTGTCCGGTGAATAAACGGTGCGGAGTGCCGTGCAAACACCCTTTTTTTCAAATTTTATAAAAATATCATCTGACGGGTACCTGTTAATTTGTAAAATGTGCTATTTTTAAACATATCCCTATAAAATGGATTGGGAGTTTGATAATTGTAATTTCTGCTCATGAGAACATTTAAATTTTTATTTTTTGGTTTATTATTTTGTACAAATATTTTTAGTCAAACCTTGTCGCCTTCAGCAACTGCTACTTATTGCGTTGGGGGGTCAGTTACGCTTACTGTAAATGGAGCAGCTGTGAGTTCCTCTTTTCAATGGAAACAAAATGGATCCAATGTGGGAACTAATGCTAACATCTATAGTGCCAACGCTAATGGCAACTACACGGTGATAGTAAGCCCGGGAAGCGGCGGCACCCCAGATACACTGGGCCCGGTAGCTGTAAGTTCTACACCTAAGCCGGTAGTTGATTTTACGTTTCCTGCTGCTGCTGCCTGTTCTGGCACCAATATCAATTTTACTTCAAATGTATCAAGCGGTACTCCTGGCTATACGTATGCGTGGGACTTTGATGATGCTGGCACTTCTGCCAGTGCTAACCCCGTGCATGCTTTTACTTCTTTAGGTTGTGGAACAGGTATATTCAATGTAAAACTTACCGTTACAGATGCGAAGGGATGTACAAATACTATCATAAAGCAGGTGACGGTGAAACAGGCGCCAGACGTGCAATTAGCAGATCAAAATATTTTTAGTCCATTTAATAATTGCAGTAATTCACCTTCAGTAGCCAACCCAACTTATACACTAACAGTTGATAATATCTCGCCAAGTGCAAGCTGCATCACATCATACAATATTAATTGGGGAGATGGAAATACACAAAGCGGTGTGACCTTTCCGTTAACTCATACCTATACAATATTAGGGGCATTTAATTTGACTATTACAGCTATCGGTTCTAATGGTTGTAACAATTCAAAAACCTATGTTGTTGCTAATCAGAGTAATCCGGCAGGTAGTTTGGGAACTTTAGGTTCAACTACCAATCTGTGTGCTTCTGCAAATGTTCCCTTTACCATAAGTAACTGGACATTAAACTCACCTGGAACCTCATATATTTTAAACTTTGGTGATGGTAGTTCGGTTACTTTAAGTCACCCGTTAAACCCAGGACTAACAGATGACACAGTTAATCATTTGTACACAACCTCTTCCTGCCCTGCAGGCAGTTATACTGCTACTTTACTGGTTTTGAATGCTTGTGACCAGACTCCCTTTACAGCAGGCAATATCCAAATCAGGATAAAGCCCACAGCAGATTTTGATATTAATACCAGTCCTGTCTGCGTTGGAAGTCAACTTTGTTTTAATAACAATACAACTGCAGGAAGTTATGGGCCAAACTGCAGTACAATTGCTACTTATATTTGGGATTTTGGTGACGGAATAACAAGTACCCTGGAAAATCCATGTCATACCTATGCCATAGCTGGAACTTACCCCGTTACGTTATCCTCTACTAACCCTTGCGGTACTACTACCAAAACAAAGCCGGTTTGTGTGACAAGCCCCCCGGCACCCGGTTTCACACTAGATAAAAGTTCAGGCTGTATCCCTTTAGCCATAAACGTTACAGATACCACCAATATTTTCAACAGTTGCCAAAACCCAACTTACAAATGGGCAGTTACTTACACTCCAGCTTTCTGCGGCAATTCATCAGTATTCACCTACACTAATGGTACGAGTGATACTTCTGCTAATCCATCATTTAAGTTTGATAGTGCCGGTACGTATACCATAAACCAAAATGTAACCAATGCCTGTGGTACATTTACAGCATCAAAAACAGTGGATGTAAAAAAGCCGGCAACAATTGCCATCAATTTACCAACTTATTCCTGCGGTGTGGTTACCATTACACCTGCTGCTGCGGTTCAATCCTGCGGAACAACGACTCCAGCGTATGCATGGACTTTTAGCGGAGGTTCGCCGGCAACATCCAGTTCCCTTAATCCGGGAATTGTAACTTTTACTGCTGTTGGCACGCATCCTGTTTCTTTATCCGTTACCAATGAATGTGGAACCACCACTGCTAATGACAGTGTAGTGGTAACTACTGCACCAGATGCAGTGGTGCCGGTTGATCAGTTATTATGCGCAGGCTTAACAGCAGGGCCATTTAATTTTACCAGCACCATCGGTACACCGGGC
>JAYVUL010000261.1:0-6685 GCA_043787935.1 Chitinophagaceae bacterium
CACATCCAGGGGGCAACAGTTTTCATTAAAGGTGGTCGGATTTTTTCAATCGGGGTTGCTGGAGTTTGATAAAACACAAAGCTATACGTCTATTGGCACCGCTCAAAAGTTTTTGGGAAAAGCAAATAATTATATCACCGATATACAGGTGAAGTTGAAGGATATACAACTGGCTCCTGCGGTGGCGAAGGAGTACAATATGAAATTCCTGGCTGATGCAGAGGATATACAGACTGCCAATTCGCAATTTGAAACAGGTAGTTCTATCCGCAAACTGATTGCCTATGCCGTGGGCATCACCTTACTGATAGTGGCCGGCTTTGGCATCTACAATATTTTAAACATGATGATCTATGAAAAGATGGACACCATCGCCATATTGAAAGCCACCGGTTTTTCGGGCAGCGATGTGAAACGGATTTTTTTGGTGATCGCCATCAGCATTGGTTTGTTTGGTGGTGCATTGGGATTGCTGTTTGGATATTTATTGTCTTCTGTTATAGACCAGATTCCTTTCAACACTGCGGCATTGCCCACCATCAGCACTTACCCGATCAATTATAACCCGATGTTCTATTTTATCGGCGCTACCTTCTCTTTAATCACTACTTATATGGCAGGATTTTTTCCATCGAGAAAAGCCAGCAAAATTGATCCGGTCATCATCATAAGAGGAAAATAACCATGAGTGATATTATTTTAGAAGCAAGGCATATCAATAAAAACTTTCACGACCCGGTGACAGTTAAAGTGCTGGATGACATCAACTTCATTATCACCAAAGGAGAGTTCGTTTCTGTTGTGGGGAAATCCGGCTGCGGCAAGTCTACACTGCTGTATATACTCAGCACCATGGATACCGATTATGAAGGCGATTTGCTCATCAATAATGACCTCGTGACGGATAAAAGGGAAAAACAACTTGCCCGTATACGCAATGAAAAAATTGGTTTTGTATTTCAATTCCATTATTTGCTCAATGAATTTTCTGTGTTGAAGAATGTGATGTTACCTGCTTTGAAACTGAATAAACTGAAGGAAAATGAAGTGGAACACAAGGCAATGGATCGATTAAAAAGTTTAGGTATTGATCAACTGGCTGCAAAAAAAGCCAATCAGTTATCCGGTGGTGAAAAGCAACGGGTGGCCATTGCGAGGGCGCTGATCAACGACCCGCAGATCATTATGGGAGATGAGCCTACAGGAAACCTCGATAAGAAGAATTCCGAAATTGTATTTGACATTTTCAGGCAGTTATCGCAGGAATTTCACCAGACCTTGCTTATTGTGACACACGACCAGGGATTTGCTGCCAATACAAGCAGGACAATTGAAATGGAGGATGGCAGGATCATCAGGCAATAAAAAAATTGCCGGTGAGTGGGCCCTCATTTTACAGGCCTTTTTTTCCTGCAAGGATATTGCTGAGCAAGGTTACCAGCAGCACAATACTGATGCTGCTTGCCGGCATAAGTATTGCCGCCACCATTGGCGACAGGCGGGCACTTACGGCAAAGCTTAACCCAACACAATTGTACAGGATAGAAAGTATAAAACTGGCTGTTACAATCTTTTTGCCGGCTTTGGCAAACTGTAAAAATGTATCCAGCTTGTTTACACTGGTACCATCTGCAATAGCATCACAGGCAGGAGTAAATTGTGCCGTGTTCTCACATACAGCAATGCCCACATTGCTTTGCATCAATGCACCTGCATCATTCAATCCATCGCCCAGCATCAGTACATTTTTACCTGAGGATTGTAATGCCTGGATGTAGGCTAACTTTTGTTGCGGGGACTGTTGAAAATGCATTACCGTTTCTTTGCCAAACAAATGAACCAGGTTATTTCTTTCTGCATCATGATCGCCGGAAAGTACATGCAGTTCATAGTTGTGTTTTTTTACGTTACTGACTGCTTGTTGAAGCCCTGGCCTGTAACGGTTGCTTACCCTGAAGCTGCCCATGTGTGTGTTGTTCATCAGGAGGTGAACGGATGTACCGGTGTCATAACTGATAATGCCGGGATTGCTTTCGCCAATAAAGGCAGCAGATCCCATTTTTACCGGTATGTTGTTTACAATGGCCTGGATGCCTTTGCCCGTATATTCTTTAAACTGGTCTACTGCCAGTAATTGTTCCTCCTCAATATTAAGGAAGCCGGCAATTATTTTACTGAGTGGATGAGAGGATTGGGCAGCCACATTTTTAATCACTGACATTTCTTTTTTTGTGAGGGGTGTTCCTTCATAAATTACTTCAGCTGTATGCCCCTGTGTGATGGTACCTGTTTTATCAAACACAATGGTATTTACTGCAGCCAGCGCTTCTATTACGTTGGCATTTTTTAAATACAATTTATTTTTCCCGAAAATGCGAAGCATATTGCCGTAAGTAAACGTGGCAGACAGTAAAAGTGAACAGGGGCATGCCACCAGCAGCACAGCGGTAAGTGCCGGGAAGATATTAGCAGGATTTTTTACCCACCAGAAAATTACAGCGCCTGCTGCAATTGAAAATAAAGCAAGTGTAAAATACCGGCTCCAGGGATGAATAAAAGATTGGGCTTTGTTTTTTGGGATATTGAATACCTCATTGTTCCAAAGCTGAGTGATATAACTCTGTGATACTTCTTTTATAATTTCCAGTTGTATGGCACCACCAATTTGTTTGCCCCCGGCAAAAATAGTGTCGCCAATATTTTTTGCCACCGGTGTGTTTTCACCACTTACAAAACTATAATCAACAGTTGCGTTTCCCTGGATCAGCAATGCATCTGCCGGGATCATTTCTTCATTGCGGATAATCACCCGGTCACCTTTTGCCAGCCGGGTTACCGGAATATTTTTTTCAACCTGGTTTTTAATTATGGTTACCCCCAGCGGAAAATAGGATTTATAATCTCTTTCAAAGGAAAGGGAATCATATGTCTTGTCCTGGAACCAGCGTCCAACCAGCATGAAGAACACGATTCCTGTGGCAGAATCCAAAAACCCGGCTCCGGTGCCGCTGGCGATCTCATAATAACTCCTGCCGTAAGCCACTGCAATGGCCAGCGCTATGGGGGCGTCAATATTTAAAAATTGTTGCCTTAATCCTTTCCATGCGGAAATAAAGAAACCGGCAGCACTATAAAGCAATACCGGGATAGAAAGACCCAATATCAGCCAGGTAAAAGTTAACTTCAACCCTGCCTGTTCAATATGGCCCGATGAAAAATATTCCGGAAAACTCAGCATCATGATATTGCTGAAACAAAATCCGGCGATGCCAATTTTATAAAGCTGTTGCCGGTTGAATGTCTTTACTTCTTTCTTTGTGGCATCTTTTAAACTGAGATCAGGCTCATAGCCAATGAAGGCCAGTAACTCCACCGTCTTTCTCAGCGAAATCAACTGCGGATTAAAAACGATGAACACTTCTTTTCGCTGAAAATTAGTTTGTGATTTTATAATGCCCGGATCAATCCGGTGCAGGTTCTCCAGCAGATACACGCAGGAGGAGCAGTGCATCTGCGGCAACTGGAATGTTACATTGGTTTGTGTACTGCTGCTGAACTGTATAATTTTTTGTATGGTGCTTTCATCATCCAGGTAAGCAAACCTGGCTGATATAAATTTCCCTTTTGCTTTAATTCCGGGATTTTTTTCAAAATCATAATAGCTGCATAAATTATTTTCATTCAGCAGCAGGTATACCTGTTTGCACCCCTGGCAGCAGAATGACCTGGCATCAGAAACGATTACTTCATCGCAATTTTCTCCGCAATGAAAACAGGTTGTTCGTATCGTATTAGCTGTTTTGATAAGCCGCATTGATTTGTTGCTAAATAATCAGCCACTGCTTCAATGCAGTAGCTGACTTTATTCTGGGTTTTATAGTAGTTTAGCAATACTACTGGTATTTATCCCTGAGATCGCATCTTGCGGACAGAGGGACACCAACCCGGTAAGCAAAGGAATTATAGCAAGCAATCCCACCAGCCAGATAAAGACTGGTACTGCTTATGGTTAGTAATAAACGGATTAATTATTTATTTTATCACTATTTATTTTCATTAAATAACCCTGTTAAATAACACCTGATAAGAACTTCATGAAATTGCATTTCAATTCTATATATCTTTTTTCCACTTCCCTGATCCGGTCTCTCAAAATATCCTGTGAGCAAAGTGCATTGATATCATAAAGTGATTTTTTGGCAACATCTTTTTCCAGCCGCTGTTGTTGTTCATCCAACTCGTTATTGAGTTGTTTCATTTGATCCTGTTGAAATATCAGTGCATTCCTGAAATGAACTTTTTCTTCAATGCTTTTATCATCTGTTATCGTTGCTTCTTTTTCTACCAGCATTTTTTCCAGCACAGGGATCTCATTCGCCTGTGTAGAGATGGTTTTAAGCCAGCCCTCATTCTCATTCAGGTACAATAGCACCCGTGATTCGTCTGTCTGGAAAAGATTGCTCATGTGAAATATTTTACCATACAAAAGTGAGGTACAAAACCTGGTTGTAAAATGACGAAAATCAAAATGCAGTATGACCTATGTCATGAATCGTGGGGGCACCCCGCCTGGCTAGGAAAGGGTTCTTTCAAACAGCCATTTAAAAGGTTTGTACGGTTGCTCCGGCCGCAGGTTGAATTGGGTGATCGTATTTTGCCGGATATAATTTACGGCTTCCTCAACAGAGTCTGTAACTAAAAAAAAATTATCATCACTTGCTGAAATCGTGCCTTTAGCTTTCATGAGTTCAATATGTTGCAACAGGTCCTTATGAAATTCCCTGTCAAAAATGACGATAGGAAACTGAAGGATCATTTTATTCTGTATCAAAGTCAGGGCCTCAAAATATTCATCTAAAGTACCAAAGCCGCCGGGCATCACTACAAAGGCATAGGAATATTTGATCAGTAATGTTTTACGAACGAAAAAGAACCTGATATTGACCCATTTGTCAAGATAGGGATTGGGCTTTTGTTCATGTGGCAAAACGATATTGCAGCCCACACTTCTGCCACCTGCATCTTTAGCACCTTTGTTGGCGGCTTCCATTATGCCTGGTCCTCCGCCTGTCATGATAGTAAATCCCATTTGGGCAATTTTTCCAGCCAGTTCTTCTGTTTTTTCAAAGTAGGGATGGCCATCTTTAAAACGTGCAGAACCAAAAATGGTAACGCAGGGCCCTGCAAAATGCAAGGCCCTGAAGCCTTTAATAAATTCAAACAACACTTCCATGGCAAACTTAAACTCCTTCCACCGGCTCTGCGGCCCTTCTAAAAATTTTATTTCTGATTTAGTCATAACTGGCAATTCTTATCAAACCTACTTGATTTTTAAAATAGTATTGCAGTAATTTTTACCGGGTATCCAACCAGTTAACAGGATAGGGGTTAGCAGGGTATACGCAGTATTGAAAGGATTACCGGCAGCAAAAAGAGCGATCCTGATTTTCCGTTAAATGGAATTTTAGTGTTTTTTATGGACAAACGCAGCGGCGGGTTTCTTTTAAATGCAGGCCAGTAGCGGATTGCATAGTTGGCATATTACTGGAAGAAAGCCTGCAAAATATATTATATGCAAGCAGGTTTCCCTTTTAAGATTTTTTTAGTGGATGAAGATCTATTCAGCCTGGCCATGTATGAGCAACATTTTCGTAACCTGGGATGCACTGATATCCATTTATTTGATAGTATTGTTCCCTGTGTAAACCTGCTGGATGAGAAACCGCTGGTTATCTTACTTGATTTCAGGCTGAACCCTGCAAAAGGGCTAAGGATACTGGCTAAACTAAAAAAAATAGCTCCTGATGCCTACATCATTTTCATAACCGGCCAGGGGGGTATTATAGAATCCCTGTTTTCCCTGGGATGTGGTGCATTTGAATATATCATAAAAAAAGACAGCAGCTATATTGATGCTTTGGAAACAACATTGAAAAAAATTGTACAGATAGAATCGGTGCTGTATAATAAACCACCCCAGGGCAGGAAACTTTCTTAATTCTTAATTAGTAAAGCGGTTGCCGTTTCGGTTTATCCTGTATTTATTCAAGCCCGGGAATCAACAACCGGAAAGTCTTTAGAAAGCAGTAAAATAAATATCCGGAATATTACCAACTTCCACTGCTGCCCCCGCCACCAAAGCTGCCTCCTCCAAAGCCGCCAAAGCCTCCGCCACCGGATGACCCTCCTCCGCCTCCGCCCCATCCGCCGCCGCCAAAACCTCCGCCCCCAAAAAATATGGGACCGAAACCACGACGGCTCATAAAAGAACCTCCGCGGCCGCCACCGCCGCCCAGTGAAGAAAGGACAACAATGGCCAGGATGATGAGGAAAAGTATTTTAAAAAGAGAGACTCCCTTTAAGGAACGTTTGTTGTATCCTGCCGGAGCCTTGTACTCACCTTTTATTGCTTGTATAATAGCATCTGTTCCATGGTCTATTCCACCATAGTAATCATTGCCCTTAAAATTAGGAACAATAAGGGTTTGAATGATTTGCTGGCATACCAGGTCGGGTAATGCCTTTTCCAGGCCATAGCCGGGTGAGATATTAAGTTTATGATCTTTTTCAGAAATGAGCAATACAACCCCATTGTTATTTTTTTTATCACCCACTTTCCAGCTTCTTCCCAATTCAATGGCGGCATCTGCCACGTCGTTACCTTCGAGGCTTTTCACAATTACCA
>JAYVUL010000262.1:0-10146 GCA_043787935.1 Chitinophagaceae bacterium
GCAAGATTGTAATCAGTGCAGAAAGCAAGGAAGAAGCTAACAAATTATTCAACGGACTTTCGGCAGGCGGACAAATTGAAATGCCTATTTCTGATAGTCCCTGGGGTTCATATTTTGGTATGTTTAGAGACAAATATGGAATTGAATGGATGGTAGATTTTGATCCAAATTATAAAGGACAAATTTAACCGAAGAAAAACGACGAGCGCCTAACAAAAGGTTCGCAAGGTTGGCGGAAGGAATAGCAATCGGCAGTTGTACTACTGTCAGCTAATATAGGGCATGACTGAATTCTACCTGCCTGTCGGCAGACAGGTCGGCTTTAGTTGCCGGGCGGACACAGCAACAATTCCAGCCCTGTGGCCTCTAACGTTAGCGGTAATTTTTTTGGAGCATTCTTTTAACATTGAAAATATAAAAAGCAGGCCTCTAAAAGAACCCTGCTTTAATATTAAATAAAGCATTCAATTTAAGACAACTAATGTCTGATTCTGAATTAGTGACTACCATTTTTCCAAGCCTAATAATTTTTTACCCAATTCATTTAGCTCAGCCCTGCCATATTTTGTTTGTTCCCATTTGCGGGGGTCGCCAGGAAAAGCATAGCCTTCAGGTGCAATGCTCTCTTTCCAGGAATTGATTCGCCATTGACGTAATGCTTCATTTGTTTCTTCTGCCGGCATCATTGATATATATTGGGCAATACGAACTTTATCACCACTCAGGTTAGGACGAATGCCATGTGGTTGAAGACTATTAAAAATCAACAGGTCACCAGCTTCCATTTTTACTTTTACTAAATCAAAACCTGTCGTGTCAGGTTTAAAATGGTCCCGGCTTTCTGGTTGTGTCAATTTCCATGTATCATAGGTCCGAAATAATTCAGGGATGCATTGAAAGCCACCCATGTTTTCATCAGTTTGGTCAGCCAATGCCAACACACCTTGCACATTAACAGGTTTTGTTTCGGGGTCGTAATCCCAATGAATAAATCCTTTTTGTTCAAAGCCCGGCTTAATAGGGAAATTAAGATTTGCCCTGTCAATTGTTACCCACAATTTCTCTGTTCCCCAAATATCTCTAAACGCATCATACACTCTTTGCGTCATGCGGTTATTCCATAAATATTGATTGTTATACACTTCTACCATTCCGGTATTAGTTAGTTCTTTCATCTTCATTTCTGCCCGTGGCGGTGCATACCACGTGTCAGGATTAGTGGGGTCTTTTTCTTCAAATTCCCATAAAAAATTTGCTGTAACTAAAGCCTGTTCCGGTGGTACGGCGTTTTTAATTACAATGTAACCGTTGGTAATCCAAAAATTCCAATCAGTTTCGCTTAATACACGAAGCGGCTCACCGTTACTCCGGTCATTTAATTTACCAGCACTGCTTTTTGCAGTTGAGGGATTGCCCGGAATATCTAGGTGGGCATTACCGGGCAGCATTGTGGGGGCCATTGTAGGTACCATTGTTTTTTGTTCCATATTGCAATATTTAATGTTTTTTAAATAAATCAGTTAATAACCAGCATTTCCTTTGGCTTTTATTACACCAGCCATTTTCATTTCTATGTTTGCAGTTTTTTTCTTCGCTTTCATTTCTCTTTAACAGTGAACTATTTTTAACTGTTAATGGCGGCTGTATAATTTTAAAAGGTGATTGATTTAAAATGATGTTTTGTAGTAGCATTGCAATCTGTTTTGGATACCACAAAAATAACTTTGCGGAGGAGGGCTAATCAACATCTGCAATGGCAAATATTTGTACTGTATTGATATAATTTGGTACTTTTAAGAACAATATTGCAAAATCAGGGCAAATGAAGGCAAAGTTAGAATCTATAACAAGCGATAGCGGCAGTTCATTTAGAATATTACTGACACCCAATTTAAATGAGTTGTTTTATTGGCATTTTCATCCTGAATATGAAATTGTTTACGTTGAAACGGAAAGTGGTTTCCGACACATTGGCGACCACATTTCAAAATATGAAGGCAGCGACATTGCGTTAATCGGACCAAACATACCGCATTTGAATTTTGATTATGGTGTAAAGGGAAAGGTGGAAACAGTTGTGATTCAAATGAAAGAAAATTTTTTAGGGAAGGAGTTTTTTTCATTACCTGAAATAGCTGCCATACAGGCTTTGTTTGAAAAAGCAAAAAGTGGCGTAGCATTTTATGGCGAAACAAAAAAGTTAGCTGGTGAAAAATTGAAGCAATTAACTGCATTACCGCATTTTGAACAACTCATTACTTTGTTGCAGGTTTTTAATTTGTTGGCTTACAGCAACGAAATAGAAATGCTAAAAGCAAGACCAATTGCAGGTGCATCGGTAGTAAAGGAACAGCAGCGGTTACAAAAAATATATCATTTCATTGAAGCCAATTATCAAAATGAAATTGATGTGAATGATGTTGCAAAGTTGTGCAATCTGACAACTGCTGCATTTTGCAGGTATTTTAAGAAATCAACTCACTACACTTTTACAGATTTTTTTAACCAGTTTCGGATCAATCAATCAAAAAAAATATTGTTGCAAGACAAGACCGTTACCGAAGCATGTTATGAAAGTGGCTTTGCAAACATATCTTACTTCAATAAAACATTTAAAAAAATTACAGGAGAAAATCCTTCTGCATTTAAGAAGAAACATTTTGTATCGTAATAACAATGGGCAACAATCTTTAAATCAAAGTGACATGGCGAACGCACAACAAGAGGTTTTCTACATTCCGCTATACTTTGCTATACAGTGGTAAAACCTGGTATCTGTACTATGAATTTCACTGCAAATTTCTTTAACGGCTATGCCGGTTTTCTGTTTCTCAATGGCAGCCACTCTCAGGGTTTTCATAAAACGTTTCGCCATGTTTGTAAAAATTCAGAGTTAATAAAATTGCTATTAACTCTAAACTTTCAAGGCTGAAAATAAAACAAGCAAACAGACGGCATTTTAATTATTGCGTTTTTCTAATTCTTTTTGGATGCTTCCCGGTTATTATTATTCAAGGCCAGGTTGCTTTGGGTAATCATATTGTTCATCACTTTAACTGTTTCATCTATATATACATCCCCTTTTAGTCTATTTAAGAACTGTTTGTTTTTATCTGTTTTTTCTTTATCAGCTGTATATTTGGATACATCTGCATCAATATTTTTCACCTTCATTTCCTGGGGTAATTTATACAGGCTGTCTAATTGTTTGTATGCAGCTTTTAATTCTTTTTGTTCTGCTTTATATTTTTCCAGATTCAATGGGAAGTCTTTGTCATTTGCTTTGTTGATCCACTCAATTTTATTTTTTAATGATGAAAACACAGTGCTTGACCTTACCTGGTCGTTGGCACTTGCTATCACGGCTTCTGTGCTGAATGTGGAGGTCCATGGGGTAAACTCTGCCTTGTTTATTTCATCCCAGCTTAATGCGGTAGTATTATCTTTTTCCCTTGTTTTTGATAATTCGTACCTGTCTGGAATCACCACATCCGGTGTCACACCTTTCAACTGCGTAGCGCCGCCATTGATGCGATAAAATTTTTGTATGGTTAGTTTTACCGTTCCCAGATCTTCTGCCTGTTTGCTTCCCAGCTGGAGTATTGATTCTGCAGAAGGGTTGAGGGGTATAGTGCGTTGAACGGTGCCTTTGCCATAAGTAGAACTACTGCCTACAATAATGCCCCGCTTGTAATCCTGTATTGCTGCTGCAAAAATTTCAGATGCGGATGCGCTGTATTCATCCACCATTACGGTTAAAGGGCCGGTGTAGAGCACATTTTTGTCCCTGTCTTTTAACTGTATGGGCTGCAACTGGTCTCTTGCTTTTACCTGGCATACCGGGCCGTCTTCAATAAACAGGCCAGCCATCTTTACCACTTCAGGTAAAGACCCGCCTCCATTGCCCCTCAGGTCCATAATGATACCTTCTACATGTTCTGCTTTTAATTTTTCTATTTCTTTTGCCACATCATCACTGCACCTGGCACCGTCTGGTTTTTCAAAATCCATATAAAATTCCGGCAGGTAGATAAAACCAATTTTATGCTCTCCGTTTATGATAGCACTCCTTGCAAAAGTGTCATCTAATTTTATTTCATCTCTTTTTAACACCACTACTTTAATATTGCCATCCGGTTTACGAACGGTAAGCCTTACTTCTGTTCCGGCTTCAGCACCACGAATTAATTTTACTGCATCAGATACAGCGTATCCTGTTACATCAACCGGTTCGTTTTTGCCCTGGCCAATTTTAATGATCTCATCATTGAGGCCGAGCTCTCCGCTTTTCCATGCAGGGCCGCCGGTGATCAGGCTGGCTATTTTTATTTTACTTTCATCTTCTTTTAACTGAGCCCCTATACCATAAAATTTTCCGCTCATCATTTCATTAAACCCCCTGCTGTCTACCGGGGCAAAATAGCTGGTGTGAGGATCCATTTCTCCGGCAATTGCATTTACAAACGAACTGAACAATTCGTCTGTAGTGTTGTGATTTTTGAGTGTGGTAAAATACCGGTCTATCTGCTTTCTTACCTGGTCACGGGCTTCCCTTTCCAGGGTACTGTCTGCCTTGTAAACAAATTTTTTGATTGCATCGGCTGTGGTGCTGTCTGTTGTGGCTGTTATTTTTTTGTTTTTATTTTTTTCCCTGTCTTCCAGCATATCAGCATAACGGGTAAGCACCAGGTATTTTAATCGTTTGCGCCATATCTCCTTCCTGGCAACATTGTCTTTTTGAAATTGCAATTTATCGCCATCCAGCAACACATTTTCATTCTTTGAAAAATCAAATGGCTTGCTCAATATGTCAGTATAAAACTGTGAAGCTTCCTTCAACCGGCGGGAATAGGATTCACTGATGCTGTAAAAAGATTCGAGCTTTGTACCATGTATTTCATCATCAATTTTATTTACATATTTTTGAAAACTGTCTATATCAGACTGCAGGAATATTGTTTTATCATCATCCAGGTCTTTGATATAGCTATATAATACTGCTTTAGAAAAAACATCATCAATTTTTTTAGGGCTGTAGTGCCCTTCTTCCAGCAACAAGCCAAGATTTCTAAGTACTTTTTCGTACTTCGATTTAGGGTTGTCGTTGCTGCTGCCCCTTGAAAAAGCAATAATGAAACTTGCAATGGTAAGCACCAGTAATACCGGGAGGAATTTTTTATTCATAATTATCTGCTTTATTTGTAGCATTTAGTAAAATTAACGGAAAAACCATTGCCTTTATTTCAATAACAGCAGCATTGCCACTAATGTTTTCTTAAAAATTATTGAGCGGCAAATGGAAACCTTGAATATCGAAAGCTGAATAGCCCAAATGTTATATATAAAGCCCTGTGTATTACATCTTCAAAAAATAAAAAAGCCCTTCTTTTACGAAGGGCTTTTCAGCGGGTAATCGAGGGGGCTCGAACCCCCGACCCTCAGAATCACAATCTGATGCTCTAACCAACTGAGCTACGACTACCATTTTGCAGGGGGCAAAAGTAACAAAAAACATTTCCCGTTCAAAATCAAAATTATTTTTATTGAAAAAGCTGTTAAGGATTGACAAATGATCACATAAAAGAGACATTGGAACCCTGGTAACTCCTCCTCAACAGCAAACCACTTTCAATCAAAGGCACCACCTTTATCATTAATTGCCTTTCTTTGCACACCAAAATACAGTATGAACTGGACAGCACATATCATCAGCATTTTACTTTCTACATTTACCGGCTGGGTTACTACCTGGATCGCCATCAAAATGCTGTTTCATCCAAGAAAACCCATTAAATTCTTTGGCCTTAAGATACAGGGTATATTTCCCAAAAATCAGCGCCTGATCGCTGAGAAACTGGGCCAGGTGGTGGGCAGGGAATTACTTTCCTTTGATGAAATAGAAAAAAAGATAACCAGTCCGGAAAACCTGGAAAAATTAAAACCTGAAATTGAAGCACATATTGATAATTTCCTGAGCAATAAATTAAAAGAAGTATTCCCGATGCTCTCCATGTTCATCGGAGATAAAACCATTGGCCAGTTGAAAGCCGCTTTCCTGCTTGAATTGGAAAATCTCTTTCCTGTATTAATGAAAGGCTACATGGCCAAATTGCAGCATGACCTTGACCTTGAGAAAATTGTAACCGAGAAAGTGGCCAATTTTTCCACTCAAAAATTAGAAGACATACTAAACCAGATCACCAAGAAAGAATTTAAGTTTCTTGAATTTATAGGGGGCTTTTTTGGTTTTATAATCGGTATTATTGAAGTGCTGGTGGCTATTTATGTTTAAGATTCCAGTCCCGTCCGCCGTCAATAATCAACTGTGAATCTACCGTTCATCAAGTAAACAACTGTTTGCTTAAACTTATTGTTTGAACTTTGTTCTACAAAAAGCAAAAAATCTTTCAATGAATATATTCTTTAGGACTCTTTTTATTTCATCTTTCTTATTAATGTCTGCAAATCTATTAGCACAGTTTCCTGGCGCCGGTAACCGGGGCGGTGCACAAAATATGAACATGGGGCATTTTTATGGAAAAATAATAGATGCTGCCACTAATAAACCGCTGGAAGCTGCATCGGTGCAATTAATCCAAAACAAATTAGACTCTGTTGCTAAAAAGAGAAAAGACGTGATAGTTGCCGGGATGCTTACTACAAAAAAGGGTGAATTCAGTTTAGAAAACCTGGCGGTGATGGCCACCTACAAATTAAAGATCACTGCCATTGGCTATAAGCCCATTGAACAAAAAGCATTTTTTGAAATGAATGCCGGAGGAGCAAAAAATGGTGACTTCAGCAGTATGATTAGCGGTATTGATAAAGATCTTGGCAATATAAAGATGGATTTAGATGCCCTGCAACTGGCAGAAGTAACGGTTACCAATACCAAGCCATTGCTTACGATGGCTATTGACAGAAAAATTTTTAATGTAGAAAAAAACCTAAGCAGTATTGGCGGTACAGCAGTAGATGTAATGAAGAGTGTGCCCGGTTTAAATGTAGATATAGATGGCAATGTCAGCATGCGGAATGCATCACCACAAATTTTTGTAGATGGCCGCCCCACTACGATGACCCTGGAACAGATACCAGCTGATGCCATTGCCACAGTGGAGATCATAACTAATCCTTCTGCGAAATTTGATGCTTCTGGTGGTGGCGCCGGTATTTTGAATATTGTGTTGAAGAAAAACCGCAAGGCTGGCTACAACGGCAATGTACGGGCGAGTATTGACAGCCGCGGCAAACCCGGCTTTGGCGGTGACATCAACATTAAACAGCAAAAAATTAATTTCTTTGCCTCAGGGCAGTTAGGTTTTCGTAAGAGTATTACCGGCGTAAATACCAGCCGCACTGATTATGTAAGTGACAGCAGCATTGCCCACCTGGTACAAAGTAACGGGCCTGTTGGTAATGGCGTGTTTGGTTTTGGAAGAACCGGCATTGATTATTTTATTGATAACAGGAACACATTGACGGTGTCGGGTAATATGAGCCGGGGACAGTTTAAAAATAAGGACTTTATAAATATCAACAGGGATACAGTAGTTGATCATTTTAATGGTGCAGAAACAGTGGCTGCCGATTTTGGCAACAGAAGCAGCAGCAGTGTAAATAATTTCCGGAACTACGGTGCCACAGTTGGTTTTAAACACAATTTCTCGAAAGCCAACAAAGATATTTCGGCTGATGTGAATTATAATTACAGTAAAAATGATAATATCAATGATTTCGGTACTCAGTATTTTTTCAGCAACAATTCACCTAAATCGCCCCTCATTTTTGAAAGATCAGCAGGAGGAGGTAACTCTAAATTTTTTACTTCGCAAATAGATTTTTCAGATCCTATTACGGATAAAATTAAATTTGAAACCGGCGGAAGGGTTGCGATCAGGGATTTCTTCAGCTTCAATGATAACTTTTTTAAAAACCGGCAAACAGGTGAATTTATTTCGATTCCTTCATTAAACAACAGTTACCAGTACAAGGACAGGGTACTGGCAGCCTACGCCACTTTTGCTCAACAAATAAAAAAATTCAATTACCAATTGGGCCTGAGGATTGAAAGTTCAAAATATGATGGCACATTGATCAGCCAAAACAAGGCCTTTTCAAATGAGTTCCCCTTCAGCCTTTTTCCCAGTGCTTTTGCCACCTATAAGTTAACTGAAACGCAAGATCTGCAATTGAATTATTCAAGAAAAATAAACCGCCCTAACTTCTTCCAGTTGATTCCGTTTATTGATTATACGGATTCGTTGAACCTATCTAAAGGCAACCCGGACCTGGTGCCCGAGTTTACTAATTTGCTGGAACTTTCCTATCAAAACCAGGTAGCGGCAGGGCATAGCATCCTGGCTACGGGGTATTACAAAAACACAGAGAATATTATTTCCCGATACCAATACAGGGATAAAAACCCAAATGCACCGTCAAAACCAGACTCTGTTATTATTACCACCTATGCTAATGCCAGTAAGAGTTATACCTACGGTTTTGAACTTACAGGAAAAGATAAAATAACCCAATGGTGGGACCTCACGACCAATGTAAACTTTTTTAATGCCACCCTCAATGCCGCTAATTTACCCGGCGGTGCAGATGATAACCAGTTTAGCTGGTTTGCCAAGATCAATAACAGTTTCAAACTGCCTTCCGGTTTTTCAATCCAGTTAAGCGGCGATTACCAGGCAAAAACATTGGTTTCACAAAATACTGGTGGCGGTGGAAGGGGAGGCCCGGGCGGTGGAGGGATGTTTGGTGGAGGTAACGTGCCCTCTGCCCAGGGATATATCAAGCCGTTGTATGGTGTGGATATTGCCATCAAAAAAGATTTTGTGAAAAACAATGCAGCCTCACTTACACTCCAGGTAAATGATATTTTCAGGACAAGACTTAACAGCAATTTTTCTCAATCTATATACTTTGAACAAAACACCGACCGCAGAAGGGATCCCCAGGTATTGAGGCTGAATTTTAACTGGCGCTTTGGTAAGCTCGATGTGTCTTTATTCAAACGTAAAAACAACAAGTTGGATACAGAAGGGATGCAGGGTATGCAGGGGAGTAATTGAAAATAAAATAAATAAATTATTTTGCCAGCCTGATACTTTAATTATCCAGAATGTCAACAGCTTCAAATATAACAAAAAGACCAAACTGGAAACTTGCCGCCGGCCTTCCTCTCCTGGTATTTGTTAGCTGCTTCCTGGTTACGCTTTCAACAAAGTTTACCACCGATACACAGTTGCTGTCAAATGCCATTGTACTAGATTTACTGATCACTGCACCGCTGGCTTACTTTTTTGTGATAAGAAAAACTACGGTGCCGGTATTAACTGTGTGGAGAGTTTTTTTTACAGGGTTATTAATTGCCGGCCTGATACTAAACACTCATGCCAACACCTTATTATATCTTATCAAAACATGGATTTCACCAGTTATTGAAGCGCTGGTAATATTGACCATCGGCAGAAAGTTTTATGTTGCCAATAAAAATGCAAAACAGTCTGGTGAAAACAAGGTTGATTTTTTGATGCATTGCAGAAAGGTAATGTATCAGGTTACGGGAAATGAAAAGGCAGGAAATATGCTGGCCTCAGAAATTGCAGTACTGTATTATGCTTTCATCGGAAGAAAAACCGGAAACATTGATTACAAATCAACATTTTCAGGGTATAAGGAAAAAGGGATATTGCTTGTATTAGGCACATTTTTATCTTTATTCCTGATAGAAACAATTGGAATGCATTTCCTTTTCAGTTTATGGAACACAACAATGGCATGGGTATTTACCGGGCTTAGCTTTTATACCTGTATTCAATTGTATGCTCACATCAGGGCGGTGAAAGCAAGGCCCTTACTAATTAAGGCTGATTCAGTGGACATTCACAACGGGCTTGCAGGCGATGCGTTGATAGCATTCAGCAACATTGAAAAAATTGAATTGACAAACAAGTTGCCACTTAAGTGCGACTTTGTAAAAATAGCATTGATAAAAGGACTGGAAAAGCATAACTGTGTTATATACCTGAAGCAACCCATGCAGGTGACAAAAATATTCGGGATAAAAAAATGGACCGGCACGGTATTGTTTTTTGTTGACCAGCCTAAAGAATTTATTTCCTCTCTGAAGACAGC
>JAYVUL010000263.1:0-5571 GCA_043787935.1 Chitinophagaceae bacterium
CCTGAAGTAAATCATACCATCACACAGGTGGGGCGTACCAATGATGGCACAGACCCCAAAGGTTTTTTTAATGTGCAGATTGCGGTGGATTTGTATCCAGGAAAGGAATGGAAAAAGCAAAGAAGTGTGGACGAACTAACCAACGAAATGGATAAACAGTTAAGCCAGTATCCGGGAATTGTGTTTAACTATTCGCAACCTATCCGGGATAATGTGGCTGAGGCGGTGGCCGGTGTTCCTGCTGCGCTGGCAGTAAAAATATTTGGTCCCGATTTTAACGTGCTGGACAGCAGCGCAACTAAAGTGATGAAAATCCTCAAGGGCATACAGGGTGTAGAAGACCTTGGTGTAATACGAAACCTTGGTCAGCCTGAATTTCGAATAGAATTGAACCAGCAAAAGATGGCGCTTTATGGTGTAACAACCGGCGATGCCAATGCCACTATTGAAATGGCGATTGGTGGTAAAGCAGCTACTCAGTTATACGAAGGTGAACGCAAATTTGACATCCGCATCCGCTACCAGGAAGACTTTAGGAAAACACAGGACCAGATTGAAAACCTAATGCTGACCACCACTGGCGGACAAAAAATTCCTCTAAAAGAAATTGCAGATATCAAAACACTTACAGGACCTGCATTTATATACCGGGATAATAATAGCCGGTATATTACTGTTAAATTTTCTGTAAGGGGAAGGGATCTGGGCGGCACGGTAGATGAAGCACAAAAGAAAGTAGCTGCTGCTTTTTCGCTACCCGAAAGTTACAAAATAACGTGGAACGGTGAATTTGAAAATCAACAGCGGGCTTCGGCCACACTGGCAAGAGTTGTACCAATATGCCTGCTGGTAATCTTTTTAATTTTGTTCATCACATTCGGCAATGTAAAAGATGCCACGCTTACTATTCTGAATGTTCCATTCGCACTGATAGGCGGCATATTGGCACTGCATATTACCGGCATCAATTTCAGTATCAGTGCAGGTATCGGCTTCATCGCCTTATTTGGGGTGTGTATTCAAAATGGGGTGATATTAATTTCTGTTTTCCGGAAAAATTTGGATGCAAAAATGCACCTGGATGATGCTATACGGGAAGGTGTAATTTCAAGGGTTCGTCCAGTGGTAATGACGGCTTTGATGGCAATGATAGGATTGATGCCTGCAGCTATTTCCACAGGCATTGGCAGCGAAACGCAAAAGCCATTGGCTGTAGTAGTAATTGGCGGATTGATTACGTCTACCATTCTTACCTTATTGATACTCCCTGTAATTTATGCGCTGGTTTTTAAACTGATGCACCATAGAGAAAATAGGAATTTATTAAGAAAGGCAGGCATAGTGAGCAGGGCGGAAAAGGAGAATGGTTAACATCAGGTTATTTGCTTTTGTTCAAATAAAATGGAGCTGGTAAGTATCGGCTCCTTTATTTTTATTTTGTTGGGAAAACTACTCTTGGTTATTGAATTCACAATTTCCAAAACCCCCAAAAATTAAATACAATCTAAAGCCTCCTGGCAACTGAATTCTACCAGAATTTTTCATCAAATAATCTACAGCATGTTTCTATTGCCCGATGGTTGTATTTGTAGTTTGCAGTTTAGTACGGCAATAAAATTGCTAAACCCACTAAGCGAAACTGCTCTAAAATTTATGGTGCGGATTAATTACTTAACGAATCAAAACAGATCGTCTGCTTAATTTTCAAATTTTTTCCTCCAGGGGTGTTGTCCATAACAATTTTGCATTGGTAATACATGCAGCTTACAAATTCAAACTCAAAATTCGATCTAACATTGATTATGCAAAAAACTCCGCCTGATTAACGGGGTTTTGATAATAAAAATTTGATGACACAGTTACAAGCAATATTATAAATGTACATCTGTACGGTTGAAGTATATTGTGCCTGCATTACACAAATGAGGTAAACTTGTTAAATAAAAACAAGTGCCTGTTCCGATTAAAATATACAGCATGTGGCAAGCATTAATTACAGGAATTTCAATGGGTTTATACCTTGCCATATCTGTTGGACCAATTTTATTTACCGTAATTAACAACAGCCTTAATAATGGCATCCGTGGTGGCTTTGGCTTTGTTGCAGGCATTTGGTTCAGCGACATACTATTTGTTTTAATCAGCAATATTTTCACTGTCTTTACTGCTCATTTTCTGGATGTATATATTAAGGAGATTGGCTATGGTGGCGGCTTTTTATTGCTTGCGCTGGGCATCTACTATACTCTGTTTAAAAAAGCACTACCAGCACCATCAGACGGTGAATCAGAGAATAGAATCAGTAACGGAGAGATGGCAAAACTTTTTGCGAAAGGGTTTCTAATCAATACACTCAACCCCATATTATTTGTTGAGTGGCTCACAGCTGCCACTGTTTTTGCAAGAACTTATATTGTAAATTACCGGGTGCTTATTTTTGCTGTGTGCCTGGCAATAAATATTTTTTCAGATGTATTGAAAGTGTTGTTGGCCGGAAAATTAAAACCAAAACTTACATTTCATAATTTAAATATCATCAACCGCATTACGGGAGGCGTTTTGATCATTTGCGGCGGCTTTATCCTCTACCAAACAATTTACCAGGCTGACAAGTGGAAAAAAAAGGAGCAAGCTGTTGCAATGCATTATCCAATGTTGAATAAAATATTTTCAACCGTACCGATGAATAAACCATCGAGCAAAAAATAATAAAAATTCCAAACCGCATCAGTGAGTACTTCTCATTTATTAGTTACATTAAAAATAATTTTTAAAAAATATAACAGGCTAAAAAATGAAATCAAACTATGTATTTATTAATGAAGATTTTGTATTGAAAGAAGATGCAAAAATTTTAATCACTGATCTTTCGGTGCAACGTGGCTATGGAATTTTTGATTATTTTAAAACCATTAATAATCAACCCGTTTTTTTAGATGATCACCTGGACAGGTTTTATTTTTCTGCCGCAGAAATGTTTCTACCCGTTGCTATCGACCGGGATACATTAAAAAATATTTTTCAGCAATTGATTAAGAAAAATAACCTTCCAGATTCTGGTATCAAAATTACCCTCACCGGTGGTTATTCGGAAGATGGCTATGCACTTGCCAAACCAAATTTATTCATTACCCAGTCGGCATTTAGCTATAACAAAGACGGTTTTGAAAAAGGTACCAGGCTGCTAACCTACCAACACCAACGGCAATTACCACAGGTAAAAACAATTGATTACCTGCAGGCCATCCGTTTACAAACATTTATTAAAGACAATAATGCCGATGATGTGCTGTACTATAGCGCATCAGGAATAAGTGAATGCCCAAGGGCTAATTTTTTTATTGTAAATGAAAGAGATGAAATTATAACACCGGAAAAAAATATGCTGGCTGGAATTACAAGAAAAAAAATAATGGCTTTTGCCGGGCTAAATACAAAAGAAAGAAGCATACAATTGGAACAACTTACTACAGCCAAAGAGGCATTTATAACAAGTACTTCAAAAATAATTTTACCGGTCTTAAACATCAACGGGCAAACAATTGGCAATGGAAAACCGGGAGAAATTACAAGAGAATTATTTAGGCAAATGCTGAACAGCCAGGGGATTTAATTTTATCAAGGTTCTGCAACTGCTTATTTACGCCAACATCTCCCCTATTACACATTGCACAACGGCTATTGATAACCCTTTGCCTGCAAATTAAACAGCTCAGCATAGCGTCCATTTTTAGCCAGTAATGCTTCATGACTGCCTTCTTCCAGCAACATTCCTTTATCCAATACTAAAATACGATTAGCCATGCGAACGGTGGAAAAACGGTGAGAGATTAACACAGCCGTTTTGCCTTTGGTTAAATCAGCAAAGCGCTGAAAAACTTCATACTCTGCCCTGGCATCGAGTGCAGCGGTGGGCTCATCCAAAATAAATAATTGAGCATCTTTCATATAGGCTCTTGCCAATGCAATTTTTTGCCATTCGCCTCCGGATAATTCAACCCCCTGGTTAAATCGTTTACCCAATGCCTGGTCGTATTTATCAGGCAACCGTTGCACCAGTATATCTGCCATACTTTGTTTAGCTGCATCCACAATCAATTTCCTGTTTAGCTGCTGGGCAATATTGCCAACAGCAATGTTTTGGGCAACCGTCATCTGGTAGCGGTGGTAATCCTGAAATATAACGCCCACTTGCTTTCGCAAGGCTGCCAGGTCGTATTCTTTTAAATCATACCCGTCTAACAAAATGCGGCCTTCGGTAGGATCGTACAGTCTGGCTAATAATTTTACAAGGGTTGTTTTGCCGGCACCATTCTCCCCTACCAAGGCCAGCTTTTCACCTGCATGCAAGGTGAAATTAAGATGCCTGTTGGCCCATCTTTCTGAATGGGCATATTTAAATCCCACATCTTCAAAAACAAAACCCAGTTTGATTGGATTTGGAAATGGCCTTGCATCAGGTGATAACTTAATAGCCGGCTGAATTTTAAAAAAGTCGAAGAAATCTTTCAGGTAAATTGCACCTTGCGATACAGCCGTAAAGCGGGAAAGAATCCCTTCCATTAACCCCCTTAATTGCCGGAACGAACCTGCCATAAAAATAAGATCACCAATGGATAACGCACCTGATAAAGCTTTAGAAATAATGTATACATAGGCACCGTAATAGGCCGCCGTTCCCAATAAAGAAAGTGCTGTTCCCCAAATAGAACGCTTAACAGAAATCAATTTGTTATCCTTATAAAACTTGCCGGATAGCTTACGAAAACGGTCAATTAAAAATCCGGAAAGATCAAAAATTTTCACCTCCTTGGCAGTTTCATCACTGGCACCGATAAAGCGGATATAATCCAATTCACGGCGTTCCGGTGTTTGCCGGCGACTGAGCGAATAGGTGCGGTTATTAAAATAAGATTCTCCCAAAAAAGCAGGCAGTACTGCAATAAAAAGTAACAATATCAGCCATGGATTAAAAACAATTAAGCCTGCTGCAAAGAAACCCATGGTAATAAAATCCTGCACCTGACCTAATACCTGGGAGAGCAAAATGGTACGGCCAACTGTTTGTTGCCGGGCTCTTTCCAGCTTATCATAAAAAGCAGAATTTTCAAACTGATCCAAATCTAATATGGCAGCATGCTGCATAATTTTAATGGAAGAATAGTTGGCAAATAAATCGCCCAGCAAGCTATCCACCAGCGCATTGGCCCGGCTTAGAGCATCGGATAATATTGCCAGGCCAAATTCAATTGCAACCAGTTGCCACAGGTAAGTATGCGAATCGCTGGTACCCTTGCCTGCATGCACTACCTGGTCAATAATCAATTTACCAACGTACAACAAAGCAACCGGTATAGCAGAACGAATTAATCGTAACAACGCATTTGAAAAGGCCAGCAAGGGACTTGTATGCCAAACCAATCTAAAAAAGGCAGGCAAATTACTCAATGCAGAAAACCGATCTTTAAAACTGATTTCGTTTTTATTTTTTGGGATGTCCATTGTATTTTTAAAAGAGCAGTTTTTATAATTTAGTTGCTGCTACAGCTTGCTTAAATGCTAAAGTAATCA
>JAYVUL010000264.1:0-2527 GCA_043787935.1 Chitinophagaceae bacterium
CTCTCATCGGCCACAGCATGGGCGGTTATATTACACTTGCCTTTGCAGAAAAATATCCGCAATACTTAAACGGCTTTGGCCTTTTTCATTCGTCTGCATTTGCTGACAGTGATGAAAAAAAACTGGTAAGAAAAAAAGCAATTGAATTTATTAAAGAAAATGGAGCCGGTACATTTTTAAAAACAAGTATCCCCGGTTTATTTACCAAAGAATATGCAGCAAAGCAGCCCGAAAAAATGGAGGAGCTGATTGAAAAGGGGAATGATTTTACAGCAGCAGCACTGATACAATATTACGAAGCCATGATAGCCCGGCCCGACCGGACAGCAGTACTTACTAATTTCAATAAACCAATTTTATTTATCATCGGCGAACAGGATACAGCAGTGCCTTTGCAAAGCAGCCTTCAGCAATGTTACCTGCCGGCACAATCGCATGTACACATACTCGCCAGCTCTGCACATATTGGTATGTGGGAGGAAGAGGATAAAGCCAATAAAATTTTGTTGAACTTTTTATCAGGGATTAAGTAACCGGTAATAGCAAAAACTCACATCCGCTTTTTAACCCGTACAAATAACGGGCAGCCTTTTCGGATAATTCTGCGTCTATTTATTATTATCTTTATACTGATGAAGACATTTATTATTGCTATACTGTGCCTTATTTCTGTTACCGATATTTTTGCAACACATATTGTAGGGGGTGAGCTTTATTATACTTACCTGGGAGCTGGCTCATCCGCTGGCAGAAGCAGGTACAGTGTTACACTAAGGTTGTTTACAGAATGTGATCAGCCTTGTGGTGCTGGTACCAGTACCGCCTGTCCACCGACCTCAGTTATTGTTGGCATATTCAATAACAATTCCCCTTTCGACCGGATGCAGAATATAACTTTACCGCTTACTGAAAATCCAAGGATTAATTTAACTACCTATTCGCCCTGCCTTACAAGCAATCCAATAATTTGTTATAAAATAAATACCTATTCGGCCAATGTTGAATTGGATGATAACAATGCCGGCTATCGATTAAGTTATCAAAATTGCTGCAGGGCAAACACGCTGAATGTTGTTGCAAATGCTCCCACAATCAGCAGCATCCCCGGTGCTACTTATGAAACGATCATTCCGGGAACACAACAATTGCCGGCAGGCCATAATTCAAATGCAGTAGTGACGTTAAAAGATACCACACTGGTTTGTAAAGGTAGCCCTATCAGGCTCGACTTTGGTGGCGATGATCCGGATGGTGATTCACTCAGTTATCAATTTGCTGCAGCGTATGATGGTGGATCTTTCGCTTCAAATTTAGATCAGCAACCTGATATTCCATTATACAACACCGTTACTTATGCTGGTGGCTACTCCGGCTCGTCCCCACTGGGTTCCGGGGCATTTATTAATCCACAAACAGGATTGATAACCGGGCTTTCTCCCGCTACTCCCGGGGAGTATGTGGTGAATGTAATTGTGAGGGAATGGCGAAACGGCGTAGTAATAGCAGAACACAGAAAAGATTTTTTGCTTACGGTAAATGACTGTGTTATCCCCTCTGCTAAATCAAATCCATTAGACAAAACCTGTGATGGTTTTACCAGGAATTTCACCAATAGCGGCAGCAATGCAAATGTACAAACCTGGTTCTGGGATTTTGGAATACCCTTACGCAGAAATGATACATCCAATGTGCAGAATCCAACTTTTACTTATCCTGATACCGGCGTATTTAATGTAACACTGATTGTAAACCGGGGAACAGATTGCACCGATACAGATGTAGTGGTGATAAAAGTTTACCCTGGATTTTTTCCGGGCTTTAATGTAAACCCACCTTACTGTAAAGGCGTACCCGTACAGTTTACAGACCAGACAATAAGCAACTACGGCACCCCTACCGGATGGCACTGGAACTTTGGCAACCCTGCTGCCAGCAACGAAACCAGCTATCAGAAAAATCCAACTTATACTTATCCGAGTGCAGGCACTTACACTATTAAGCTGGTGGTGAGCAATACCTTTGGCTGCACCGACAGCACCACCCGGGACGTAACCATCAATGATAACCCACCGCTTAAAGTAACACCAAAAGATACCACCTACTGCAGCCTTGATTCGGTGACACTAACGGCAACAGGTACAGGCAATTTTAGCTGGACACCTGCCGGCAATATCATCGGCGCCAATACTGCCAGTCCAACAGTTTTTCCGGCAGTTGCCACTAAATATTTTGTAACCCTTGCTGATAACGGCTGTACAAGCAAGGATTCTGTAAGGGTTAATCCTGTAAACAATGTTACCAACAGCATTACTGCTTCTGCCAGTTCCATTTGCGAAGATGATACGCTTACACTTACTGCCAACGGCAATTATACCAACAGCCTTACCTGGCAGTGGAGCCCTGCAGGTTCTGTGGCAAACAGCACAGCAAAAATCACCAAAGCATTTCCTGCTGTCAATACACAATATACTTTAACCACTCACTGGGGCAAGTGTGTTGCCACTGCTACGCAAAACGTTATTGTAAA
>JAYVUL010000265.1:0-8228 GCA_043787935.1 Chitinophagaceae bacterium
GGGAAGTTATGGCATCAAAGAGTTTCAAATCATTACTGGTAGCGGTTTTTAGCCTGTTTGCACTGCTTTTTTCTGCTACAACAACAGCCCAGGAAACACCGCTGGAAGGTGCTGGGGAAAAGCATGAAGCAAAGGAGAAAAAACTGGATCCTGCTAAAATAATTCTGGATCATATTAAAGACGCCCATGAGTTCCACTTTTTTACCATAGAAAATAAAGAAGATCCCCACCATTCTTTTCATGCATCCATTCCTTTACCGGTTATTTTATATTCTCCTACAAAAGGCCTGGCTGTTTTTTCATCCGCCAGGTTTGGTCATACCGGAGAGGAGGAGTACAATGGATATAAGTTTACTGAAACAAAAGAAATTGTAGCAATTGACGGCACTGTGGTGTATGATTTTTCACTGACCAAAAACGTGGTGCAAATGTTTATTGCATTGGCTCTGCTTACTTTTTTAATGATCAGTATTGCAAAAAAATACCAACAGGGCCAGGGCGTAACAAGCGCACCCAAAGGCTGGCAAAGTGCAATAGAACCGGTTATAACTTTTGTCCGGGACGATGTTGCCAAGCCAAATCTGGGAAAAAAATGGGCGAAGTACTTACCTTATTTACTTACTGTATTTTTCTTCATCCTTATCAATAATATTTTTGGGCTGGTACCCGGGCTGGCAAACGTTACAGGAAATACTGCTTTTACAGCTGTACTCGGTATTATTTCGCTGGTAGTAATATTAGGCAGCTCTAACAGTCATTTCTGGGGGCATATATTCTGGCCTCCCGGTGTGCCCTTTGCAGTGAAAGTTATCTTAATACCGGTAGAGTTGGCAGGTGCCATTTTAATTAAGCCTGCAGCCTTGATCATACGTTTGTTTGCCAATATGGTAGCTGGGCATATTATCATTTTAAGCTTCATCAGCCTGATATTTATTTTTGGCGAAATGAGTAAAGCGGCAGGATGGGCCTTTTCACCAGTATCAATCTTATTTACCGTATTTATTTATTTTATTGAAATATTAGTAGCCTTTATACAGGCATTTATTTTTACTAATCTTACAGCGGTATTTATCGGGCAGGCTTTTGAAGGAGGACATGATGATGTGGATGGGCATACTGAAGAAGTAGTGTCAACAATGTAGTATTTTTTTATTCATTTATAAACCTAGTATCATGACTTTGATGACTTTGTTAACTGAAGTTGGATTTTCCCACATGGGTGGAGCAATAGGTGCAGGCCTTGCTGCGATTGGTGCCGGTATTGGTATCGGTCAAATTGGTAAAGGCGCTGTAGAAGCTATTGCCCGTCAACCGGAAGCATCCAACGACATTCGTGCTAACATGATTCTTACTGCTGCGTTCGTAGAGGGTGTTGCCCTTTTTGCTGTAATCGCAGGGTTACTGGCAGTATTGAAATCATAACCAGCACCAACTTTTTACTGTATCCAATGCACAGGGCGGAGGATACAGTAATTTTAAAATTGTAGAATTTTCAAATAGATATACCATGGATCTTTTATTACCACACCTCGGCTTAATAGTTTGGACCTTACTGGCTTTCCTGATTGTGTTTTTTATTTTAAAAAAATATGCCTGGAAGCCAATCCTTAAATCTTTAGGTGAAAGAGAAGACAATATTACCAGCTCAATTGCTACGGCAGAAAAGGTAAAGCTTGAAATGGCCCAGTTAAAAAATGATAACGAAGCCTTGCTTGTTCAGGCTCGTGAAGAAAGGGCCATTCTAATGAAAGAGGCAAAAGAAACAAAAGAAAAAATAATCAACGACGCAAAAGAAGAGGCAAAAATACAAGCCGCAAAAATCATTGCAGACGCACATGCATCTATCAATAACCAGAAAATGGCTGCCTTAACAGAAATAAAAAACCAGGTAGGCAATTTAGTTATTGAGGTAAGTGAAAAAGTATTGCGCAGGGAACTGGGTAATAAGACAGAGCAGGAAAATTATATTAAACAACTGGCACAGGAAGCCAAATTAAATTAGCAAATATGCAAATGTGCAGATATTGCAAATAGGTAACACTGGCAGTATTAATTGGCACATTTGCAACATTTTCACATTTGCAAATTAGAACAATGCACAATCCACGTTTAGCAGGCAGGTACGCAAAAAGTTTGATCGATCTGGCAACAGAGTTGAACCAGGTAGACATTGTATATGCCGATATGAAATGGTTGCAAAGTGTTGGTAAAACCAATCCTGATTTTACGGCAGTATTGCGCAGCCCCATTATCAAACCAGGCACAAAGGGGAAAATTATTGATTCTATTGTTACCAATAGAGTTAATAATACTACGGCATCTTTTATCAGCCTACTGGTGCGTAAAGGAAGAGAAAGTAATTTACCGGAAATAGCTGATGCATTTGTAGAGCAGTTTAATAAGCTAAGGAATATTTACGGGGTTAAATTAACTACTGCCACTCCTGTAAGCGAGGATATTAAAGCTGCAATCATCTCAAAAATTAAATCATCAACCCCAATGCAAAATATTGAATTGGAAACTGCAGTTAAAGATGAACTGATCGGTGGTTTTGTGCTGGAAATGCAGGGTACATTGGTGGATGCAAGTATACAAAGAGACTTAAGGGATATACAAAAACAATTTATGGATAATGAATACATCCATAAACTCAGATAAAACAACTTTTTAAAATATACAGTTATGGTAGAAATTAAACCAGATGAAATTTCAGCGATACTTCGCCAGCAACTCAGCAACTTTAATGCAGGTGCAAGCCTGGAAGAGGTAGGTACCGTACTACAGGTGGGTGATGGAATTGCCCGTGTGTACGGTTTGAATAACGTGCGCAGCGGTGAACTGGTGGAATTTGAAAATGGTGTAAAAGCCATTGCACTGAACCTGGAAGAAGACAATGTGGGTGTGGTATTGATGGGCGACAGTAGCGGAATAAAGGAAGGAGCCAAAGTAAAACGTACCAATAAAATTGCCTCAATTAAAGTGGGTGATGGCATGTGTGGGCGTGTTATTAATACGCTGGGCGAGCCGATTGATGGAAAGGGTCCCATTAAAGGTGATTTGTACGAAATGCCGCTGGAGCGGAAAGCACCCGGTGTAATTTTTCGTGAGCCTGTAAAAGAACCTTTGCAAACCGGTATCAAGGCAATCGATGCCATGATACCAATTGGCCGCGGGCAAAGGGAATTGGTAATTGGTGACCGCCAGACGGGTAAAACTGCTATCTGCGTAGATACTATCATCAACCAAAAAGAATTTTATGCAGCAGGTAAGCCTGTTTACTGTATATATGTTGCCATAGGGCAAAAAGCTTCTACCATTGCAGGTATTATGAAGACGCTGGAAGAGAATGGGGCAATGGCTTACAGCACAATTGTTGCTGCTTCTGCAAGCGATCCTGCTCCTTTGCAGTTCTATGCTCCATTTGCCGGTGCTGCTATTGGGGAGTTCTTCCGGGATACCGGCCGCCCGGCATTGATCATTTATGATGATCTGTCGAAACAGGCTGTTGCTTACCGTGAGGTATCATTATTATTACGTCGCCCGCCGGGCCGTGAGGCTTATCCGGGTGATGTATTCTACCTGCACAGCCGACTTTTAGAAAGGGCAGCAAAAGTTATTGCCAAAGATGATATCGCCAGGCAAATGAATGATTTGCCTGAGTCTATCAGGCACCTGGTAAAAGGTGGCGGTTCTTTAACAGCATTGCCTGTAATTGAAACCCAGGCTGGTGACGTATCTGCTTACATTCCAACCAATGTTATTTCCATTACCGACGGACAGATATTCCTGGAAGGTAACCTGTTTAACGCCGGTATCCGCCCTGCTATCAACGTAGGGATTTCGGTTAGCCGTGTGGGTGGTAATGCACAGATCAAGTCGATGAAAAAAGTTGCCGGCACGTTAAAGCTTGACCAGGCGCTTTACCGGGAACTGGAAGCATTCTCTAAATTCGGGGGTGACCTGGATGCTGCAACTAAAAATGTTATTGATAAAGGTGCAAGAAACGTTGAAGTTTTAAAGCAATTACAATACTCACCTATGAGTGTGGAAAAACAGGTAGCCATTATCTACCTGGGTACTCAGGGCCTGTTGAAAGAAGTGGCTGTAAAAAATGTAAAGGCATTTGAAGAACATTTTTTAATCCAAATGGAAAATAAGTATCCCGAAATATTAGCTGAGTTCAAAAAGGGTAACCTTCCGGAAGATGGGCTTCAAAAAATGACTGAACTGGCTAAAGGATTGATGCCGCAGTATAAATAATACCTTTAAACTGTTTTATAAAGAGGCTGTTTCATTTTTTGAAATAGCCTCTTTCTTTTATGGCCACAGCTTCATTGCTGGCTTTTGAAATTATTTTAAAAATAAAAAACTCCGGAAGTTACCGGAGTGTTCTAAATAATTTTGAGCTTCATTGACGGGTACTATCAGTGCTTAATGTTTTCCCTTCCAAAGGTTAATCCAATTTTTATATTGAATGTAAAATAGGAGTCTTTACTGTTGGGATTACCCCTGATACCATCAGGAGTTTTTCTATAAATGTTCTTATTGGCAGGATCTATATTCGTTCTTTGATTACTGGCTAAATCCTGGGCATTTTGCAATTGTCTTCCTGTAAACCCAAATCCTGCTGAACCAAAAAGACTCGGGTCAATATACTTTGTGCTTACATCATCCAGGTAATCTGTAAATAATGTGCGATGTAAAAATTCGGCACGAACATTAAATGCTGGAGATAATTCGTAACGGACTCCCAGGCCTATCGGGATATTCATTTGAGTGAGCTTATAAGGCTTTCTTTCAGGATATTGTGGAAGCCCCTGTCCTTCTAAACGCAGCGGTTCCAGGTCAACATATTCTCCTGTTCTTGCTTTAGCCTGCGGGTTAAATGAAAAAAAACCTATTCCCGCCATGAGATAAGGCGAAAATAGTGGCGGATCTTCATCTCTTCCGGGCCAGTCAATAAAAATAAACAGGGGATGAAATTCTGCTATTAAGGAAATTTCGGAGATTTTACTTTTGAAACTCAGGTTACGTTCATACCTGCCCTGGCTGGTACTTTTTTCACTAATTAAAATACTGTCGTAGGATTTTACATGCCCAAAAGTACCTTCAATCCTCAGCGCTATTTTTTCCTTGTAGGTAGCCGACAGGTAAATGCTCCCATTCATCTGGTTATTACCTAAATTCAAATCCTTAATAAAACGTTTCCCCAAACCTTTTTTTCCTCCCACATCGGTAAGGCAATTCATTATTCCCACAGACCCTCCTAATTCAAACATAATTGGAGAATCATAGGAATAGCTATCGTAAAAATAATATTGAGCAGAAGCCTTGTACCCCGATGCAATAAAAAGCAGAACTGTCGCTATTAGTAAAGTAATTTTTTTCATGCAATATTAGTGCTGTTAAATAAATTCAGTTTGCCCGAATTTACAGGAAATTTTTACAAATTAAACGAATATTCCTGAATTATATTCCATCTTTCCTGATCTTATTGTAAAATTTACAAGCAGCTTTGATCCCGCAAATGTCACATTTCGGCTTTCTGGCAATACAAGTGTACCGGCCATGTAATATAAGCCAGTGATGAGCCTTATGGATATATTTTTCAGGCAGATATTTTATCAGTTGTTTTTCAGCTGCTAAGGGAGTTTTTGCATTGGTTGTTAGCCCAATCCGGGCACTTACTCTGAATACATGGGTGTCTACCGCCATATTTGGCTGTTCATCAATTACAGAAGTGATTACATTGGCAGTTTTTCTTCCCACACCGGGCAATAATACCAGTTCATCAACTGTCATTGGTATCTTGCCCGAAAATGTAGCTACCACCATATTGGCCATGCCGATAAGGTGCTTTGTTTTATTACTGGGGTAAGAGATGCTTTTTATTAAAGCGAACAATTGTTCAAATGGTGCCTTGGCCATTGTTTCAGCGTTGGGAAATTTGGCAAAAATTGCAGGCGTGGTAAGGTTTACCCGTTTATCAGTGCATTGAGCGGAAAGTATTACCGCCACCAGCAATTGGAAAGGATTGTCGTAGATCAACTCCGTTTCTGCATCGGGGCTGTTGTCTGAAAAATAATCAATGATAAACTGGTACCGTTGTTTTTTAGTCATAAAAAAAATCCTCCCCAAAACTATTGGGGAGGACGAAATTAGGTTAATTACTTAGATGTTTTTATCCTACCTGGTGCGTAAGCTTTTTTGTTTGCTCACCCGCATAATCAAGGATAAAATCAATGGCTTTCTGCCGCGGAGACAGTGTTACTTTTTCCAGGCTTTGCCTGGCTTGGGTTAACACTTCATACTGCTCCCGAAGGTTCCAATCCGTTTCTAAAGCAACCTTGATGGCCGCTGTTTTTTCGTTGGAGGTTTCGCTGTACATGTACTGTAGCAGATCCTCCTGCGTAAAGCTGTGCATAAGTTAAGTTACTTTTTAAGAATTAATTATCAATATCCATATATATAAACGTACATTGATAATGAATATTGTACAAACAACTTACTGTTTGGCGCTTTTGGATGTTGGCACAATAAACAGGTCTTCGTTATCCTTTTTCATCATATATTTTTCCCTGGCGTATTTTTCAATCGTTTGGGCATTATTCTTTAATTCACCTAATTCTAACCGGGTATCATTTATTTTTTTTGCCAATTGCCCCTCACTGGTCTCCAGGTCCCTGAATTTCTTCCATCTGTTAACCTCCGAACTGATATCTTTTGGATCAAAGAAAAACATCCAGGCCAAAAAGAAACTTCCTGCAAGGAGGTATTTGTTCTTTAGCAGGGAAAGCTTCCCCAAGCCTCCTGTTTTTTTTACAGCAGCCCCGGGTAATTCGGTATTTTCCAGGTTATCTTCCATTTTTGAACGGGGTATTCTTCTGCATACCAGGCTTTTAAAATTGTAATCCGGTTAAATTACTTGCCAAATTTAATTTTTCCTTTTGGATAAACAGCACTATCGCCTAATATTTCTTCTATTCGTATCAATTGATTGTATTTGGCGATGCGGTCTGTCCTGCTGGCGGAGCCTGTTTTTATCTGGCCGCAATTTAAGGCAACTGCCAGGTCAGCAATGGTTGTATCTTCTGTTTCGCCGCTGCGGTGGCTCATAATGGTATTGTAGCCATTGTTCTGAGCCATGGTTACCGCATTGATTGTTTCAGTAAGGGTTCCAATCTGGTTTACTTTTACCAGCAATCCATTAGCAACACCTTCGCTAATGCCTCTTTCCAAACGGTTTACGTTGGTTACAAACAAATCATCACCCACCAACTGAATTTTTTTGCCCATGGTATCTGTCATCAATTTCCAGCCTTTCCAGTCATCTTCAGCCATTCCATCTTCAATGGAAACAATTGGATATTGTTTCACCCAGTTGGCCCAGTATTCCACCATTTTTTCGCTGCTTAATTTTTTACCGTCACTTTTATGAAAATGATATACTTTTTTTGCCTTGTCATACATTTCGCTCACTGCAGGATCTAATGCAATCGCAATTTGTGAACCAGGCTTATAACCAGCAGCAATAATGGCCAGCATTACGGTTTCAATGGCTTCTTCATTGCTCTGGATATTGGGGGCAAAGCCACCTTCATCACCAACATTGGTGCTGTAGCCCTTTTTCTTTAATACTGTTTTTAAAGCATGAAAAATATCCACACCCCAGGCCAGTCCCTCACTGAAAGAGCTGGCACCAATTGGCATCACCATAAATTCCTGGAAATCGATTTTATTATCAGCATGCGAACCGCCATTTAGGATATTCATCATTGGGATGGGCAATGTTTTGGCATTGGTACCCCCTACATAGCGGTACAACGGAAGGTTGGCTTCTGCGGCTGCCGCTTTTGCCACTGCCAGGCTTACCGCCAGCATGGCATTGGCTCCCAGCTTGCTTTTATTGGCTGTGCCATCCAGCTTGATCATTGCAGCATCAACACCTGGCTGGTCTGCGATATCCCATCCCAGTAAATTTTCTGCTATCACCCCGTTTACATTGTTCACTGCTTTCAGCACACTTTTACCACCGTAATAATTTTTCTTGCCATCTCTCAGTTCCATCGCCTCGTGTATTCCGGTGCTTGCGCCACTTGGAACAGCAGCCCTGCCTAATTTTTCGTTTTCAGTTAATACATCTACTTCTACTGTAGGATTTCCGCGGCTGTCTAATATTTGACGGGCAAAGATGGAGGCGATGTAGCTCATGATAATTTTTTTGAAGT
>JAYVUL010000266.1:0-16410 GCA_043787935.1 Chitinophagaceae bacterium
AGTGCCAATTTGGGATATGTTTATACCTGGACACCCGGCCCTGTGGTAGGAAATTCCATTTCTGTATCTCCCATTGCAGCCACTACCTATACGGTAAACGCATTGGATGGTGGTGGATGTGCTGCATCTGCAACGGTTACCGTAAATGTAAATGCGAGGCCAAGTGCAGTTATTGTAAACCCTAATCCCGCCACTATTTGCGGGGCCGGATCGGTGCAACTCGATGCTTCTGGTGGCATTGCTGCTGCTGTTGCCAATGCCAATTCAGGAGCTATCAGTATTGTTATTCCTGATAACAGTGCTACCGGCATCTCCAATTCTTTAGCCATTGCAAGCATTCCTGTGGGTGCCACCATCGACAGTATAATCGTTTCTTTTGACATCACACAAACTTTTGTGGGAGACCAGATACTGCATTTGCAGGCCCCCAACGGACAAATCATCAACCTGGTGAGCGGGCAATCGCTGGGAAGCCTGGATAATTTTACCAATACCAGGATCACCTCAGACAATACATTTCCCAATATCAGCACCGGTACACAGCCTTATACCGGTACTTTTAAAGCAGATGCTGCATTATCTTTCGGGCTTACCCCATCAGTGTTGCCTACTACCACCAACTTCAGTGCTTTATTTACTGCACCTTACAATGGTAACTGGACCTTATGGGCCTTTGATGATGCAGGCGGTGATATAGGGACGCTAAATAACTGGACAATAAAAATTGCCTATAAATCACCGGCTACCTTTAGCTGGAGCCCGGCGGCTAACCTGAATACCACAGTGGGTACCCAGGTATTTGCCAGTCCGCCAAGCACTACAAACTATACCGCCACTGCCACTAACGCAGCAGGCTGTACCAACAGTATGGTAGTTGCGGTAAATGTAAACAACAACCCGGTGAGCGTTTCCGTAGTACAAAGCCCGTTGGGCGCAGTATGCCCAAATACCCCTGTGCAGTTTACAGCAACCGGCACCAATCCCGGCTTAACCCCTAATTACAGATGGCTGATAGATGGGGTGGAGCCGGTAGCCACTTTAACTGCCACTGCTGCATCTGTTGGAACAACCGTTACAGTAGCCAGCACAGCAGGTTTGATGGTAGGCATGAGGGTAACGGTGACCGCAGGTGTAGGAAACTTCCAGATTGTTCCCGGTCCTACCAGGGTAGCCAGCATTGTAAATGCCACCACTTTTACGGTAGACCAAAACCCGGTAAGCGCTTTAGGTATTGGAGCCACCATCAGTGCAGTTTCCAATGGAACCAACGTTACTTCACTTACCCCTGCCAATCTTGCAGCAGGTACCTATAGCATTACCTGTGTGCTTACCTCAAATGTGAGTTGCCCAACCGGCAACCCTGCCACCAGCACGCCGATATCGCTTACGGTTAACCCAAATACGGCTACCAGTGTAAGCATTGCAGCAGTGCCTTCGGGCGCTATTTGTGCAGGCACTTCAGTTACGTTTACTGCCACACCCACCAATGGGGGAGCGGCACCAACATACGAGTGGTTCATTGGCGCGGTTAGCCAGGGAGCAGCTTCCACTTTGGCCACTACCTTTACGTCTGCTGCGTTGGCCAACGGCAATGTAATTACCTGCAGGATGGTATCCAATGCGCCCAACTGCGCACTGCCTAACCCGGCAACCAGTGCAGGTATCACCATGACGGTGAATTCTAATTTACCTGTTAGTGTTTCCATTGCAGCAGCACCGGGTGTAAATATCTGCTCCGGCACCTCGGTAACCTTTACGGCTACCCCAACAAATCCCGGTGGCTCACCTGTGTATAATTTTAAGGTAAATGGAATCTCTGTGCAGAGTGGTGCAGGCACTACTTACACTACCACCGGCCTCCTTGACCTGGATGTGGTAACCTGCGAACTGACGTCCAGTATAACACCCTGTGCCACCGGTAACCCTGCTACTTCCAATACGCTGAATATCAGTGTAACCACACAGACAGCTTCGGTAACCATTACCCCCCAAACTGCTTTGTGTGCCGGTGCCTCCAGAACATATACTGCTAACCCAACAAACCAGGGAGCTACGCCAACTTATGAATGGTTTGTAAACGGCACATCTGTACAGGGGCCAAATGCAACTGCTACGTACACCCGTAGTCCCTCAAATGGAGAAATAATCAGGGTCGATATGGTATCAAGCCTTAGCTGCGCTTTACCAATACCTGCTACTACTTCATTCGTACAAGTGGTGAACGCCGTGCCTGCCGCTGCTATCAGTGGCAATACTATACTTTGTCCCGGTATCCCGATATTATTAAATTCGAATGGGGTAGCCGGTAGCGGCAGTATCTCCGGATATCAATGGAAATTGGGTGGGGTAGATATTGTTGGTGCAACTGCTGCCACCTATACTGCCACCGCTATTGGTACTTATTCTGTTGTGGTAACCAATTCAAATACCTGTTCAACTACCTCTGCCAACTTTGTTATTTCCGCCGCAGCAACTGCAATGGCGGGCCTTTCTTATACTATCGGGGAAATTACCACCACGGCTTCCGGAGCCAATGCCGGGGCCACTATTAATGTGGCAAGCACTGCCAGCCTTATCGCAGGCCAGGCCGTAGCAGTTACTTCCGGTACAGGAGCCTTTGCTTCCGGTACCTTTACAGCCAGTTTAGCCAGTGCCGGCACCACCATTAATGTGGTAAGTACTGCCGGTTTAATTGCCGGCCAACTGGTAATGGTGTCTTCATCTACTGCTTACGGGGTGTTTGCAGCGGGCACCATAGTTTCGAGTATTACAAACGGTACCCAGTTTGTAGTAAGTACAGCACCCATCACCGCTTTAACTGCAGGGGCTACTATCCTGGCGGTATCAAGAGTGGCCAGTATCATCAATGGTACCCAGTTTGTTGTAGATCCAGCACCTTCTTCCGGGCTATTGGCAGGAGCAGTGATCAGTGCGGCTTCCTGTACCAATTATATTTCTTTTGCCACTGCTATCAGGGACCTTAACCAGCGGTCTGTGAGTGGGGCCTGCCTGTTTACGGTAGAGCCAAATTTTGTAGAGAATATCAATAGCCAACTGGCTTTGGGCAATGCAACGCTGAATGCTGCTGTAAACGCTATCAATACCATCACTTTCCAGAAAAAAGTGGCAGCAGGCAGCAATCCAAAGATCAATGCGGCTTTTGTGGGAACCAAGCTTACCACTGATGTGAACCCTGATGGTATCTGGAGCCTGAATGGTATTGATTATGTTACCATTGATGGAATAGACCTTAATGATAACAACAGTTCAAGTACCACCACTACAATGGAATTTGGTTATGGCCTTTTTAAATCTTTAACCAATCCATTGTCACTTACTTCAGGGTCAAGTGCAGGAACCACCGTTACTGTAGCCAGTACTGCCGGGCTTGTTGTTGGCAGCAGGGTGGTAGTAACTGCGGGTACCGGCTTATTTGCTGCAGGAACCACCATATCCAGTATTACTAATGCCACACAGTTTGTGGTATCTGCAGTCCCAACCACCGCTTTATCCGGTGCCACCGTGATTGCACTGGCCAACCCGGTAACACTTGCAGCAGGAGCTGGTGCAGGCACCAGTATTACTGTTACCAGTACCGCCGGCCTTGTTGTTGGAAGCACTGCCATCGTTACAGCGGGTACAGGCGTTTTTCCTGCGGGAACTATCATTACCAGCATTACCAATGGAACAGTGTTTGTGGTATCTGCAGCCCCAACTACTGCCTTATCAGCTGCTACTGTTACTACCGGAGGCGGTATACCGGATGGTACGCAAAACAATACGATTAAAAATTGCGCTATCACCCTCAACAGGATAAACAACCTCGCAGGTACCGCCCCCATGGTGGAAGGCTCAGTGGGTATTTTAGTGATCAATTCCACGGCAGGCGCAGCTACCACGGCCCTTGTTCCTACATTGGCTACCGGGGCAAATTCCAACAATAAATTTTACTTCAACACGATACAAAACTGCCACCATGGTATTGCACTGAGCGGGTATACGGCTCCTTTGTCTGCTACGCTCAATTTCCCGCTGGGGGATAAAAGCAATGATATTGGTGGAGGATCCCTTGCTACCGGTAACACCATCTTTAATTTTGGCGGTACTGTTGCAGGATCTACGCAGGCAGCCGGTATCCGTATCAACCAGCAATGGGATGCCAATGTTTCTTATAATACTATTGCAAATGACAGTTCTGCTACACTGCCACATCCAAATACATTAAGAGGTATCTGGGCCCAGGCCGCACAGGGTGCGAGCGCCACTATTAATAATAATACCATTACTGTAAAGGGCGGTGGAGCAGGAGGTGCACAGGCTGTTACCGGTATTGATAATGGATTAGGGGCAAATGTAACTGCTGTAAATGGTTCAAGTGTAGGTACAACAATTACGGTAACAAGCACCGCCGGATTGGAAGTGGGCATGACGGTAATAGTCACAAGTGGAGCAGCTACAGGCGTTTTTGCAGCAGGCGGCAGCACTATTCTTACTATACCCAATGGTACTACATTCACGGTTGGTTTGGCTCCAACAACTGTGCTGGCAGCAGCCACAATCTTTGGGTCCAAAAATACCATTGCCATCAACAATAACCGGGTTACGGGAACATTTACAACCGCTACCACCGGCACCTGGACGGGTATATCCACTGTTGCCAATGCAGGAACTATTAATATCAATAGCAATACGGTGCAGAATGTGGCGTTACCTGGTAGTGGGTTTTTGACTGCAATCAGTAATTCTGCAACAACTGCTAATTCTCCAAGGGTACTTACCATCAACACTAATATTGTGCAGCAAATGAACAAATCGGCAGCGGTTAGTGCTACTCCCTATACCCTGGTTACTACGGGGCAGATGCCCAGTATTTCCAGTACTGCTACCGTTAATGATAATATTATCAACAATAACACCATTGTTGCAAGTAATACTGTGGCAGTTACCTATAATTGGATTGGCTACTTTGGGGCATCTACCTATGTATTTAATAACAATACAATTACCAATAATTCAGTTACCGGAGTGAATAGTACTTTTGTAGCCACAGTTAGCGGAATCAACAATATCAGCGTTGCGATTTCAAATGAATCCTTCACCAATAATACCATCAACAACCTGTCAATAAGAGGCACTGGAACTGCGATCCATCTATTAAGAGGTATTGTTTGTCCAACAAATTCTACTAAAACCATTTCGGGTAATATCGTTAATGACCTGGTTACCAGCGGAGGTATAAGCGCCACTGTATCCGGTATTCAAACCAGCCTGGGCACTGTTACCCTCTCTAAGAATTATATCTATAATCTTTTCCCGGGGCAGTCTGCAGGTATTGCCTCTGTAGCTCGTGGAATTGCCATTGTTAGTGGAACAACCGTAACCGCAACGAACAATGTGGTAGCGTTAGATTTTACAGCAGCGCCTCCTGTAATTGCACCGGCGGCAGCCAACAATGTGCTTACCGGCAGTGATGCCGTAAGGGGTATTGAAGTAGCTGGGGGTACTACCATCAATGTTTGGTATAATTCTGTGAACCTGGTTGGTGCCGGAAGTGGTGCAACTTTTGGCTCCAGTGCCATCAGTTTAACTGCAGCGTTAGCAACAACTACATTAGATATCAGGAATAACATCTTTAGTAACAACATGACACCAGGAGGAACTTTGCCTGGTTATACTGTAGCATTCAGAAGATCTAATACCACAGTTGTTTATGCTGCTGCTTCCAATTATAACTCCTTTTATGCTGGTACCCCATCAGCAAGCAGGTTGTTGTATTACGAAGTTGCCACACCCGTTAGTTATCAAAATATACCGGCATATAGTGCTGGTTTAAGCAGAGAAGCAAACTCCAACGACCTGCCCACCACCTTCACCAGCAATATCAATTTGATACCAACGGCGGCCAACTGTGCCAATGATGGTACGGGAAATAACAATGGTATTTTACTGGGAACAGATTACTCAGGAACATTAAGGAGCATTGTGAATCCTTTCACTACAGATATAGGTGCGTATGAATTCAGCAGCAGCAGCAGCTCCACCCTGGTGATCAACCAGCCTGCCGGAGTGTGCAGCCCAGCCACCGTTGACCTCACGGCTGCTGCCATCACCTCAGGTTCAACAGCTACGCTGTTCAAGGTGTATTCAAATGCAGCCGGAACTACCTTATATGCAACACCTGCTACGGCAGCAGCCGGTACCTATTATATCCGGGGCTATGCAGGAAGTTGCCCGTCTACCCCTGCATTAAGCGGCGGGGTGCTGGTTTCTGTAGGAACTCCGGGTACCTGGCTGGGAGTGGATAATGTATGGACAAACGCAGCTAACTGGTGCAGTGGGGTTCCCGGAGCTGCCACTGATATCACTATTCCAACAACCGGTTCAGGCGTATATCCTGTAATTACCGCAGGGGTGCAGCCTGTAAGAAATATTATCATCAGCGGCAGCGGCAGCCTTACCGTTTCCAGCGGCGGAACATTGCAGATCAATGGCGCTATTACTTCCGTTTCTAACCCAATTGTTGCCAATGGCACCATTGAATATAAGAGTGTCGCTGCCCAAACACTCAATGCGAGCCATTTCAGCAGCAGCACTATCGCTACGCTAAAAGTGAGTAATACACAGGGTACAACAGGGTTGAGTATTACGCCATCTATGCTTAACATCACCACTGAAGTAAACTTTGGTGCTGCGAACAACCAAAAATTAACCACTTCCAACCTGCTCACGCTGAAGTCAACGGCAACAGCTACCGCAAGGATTGCCGATGTAACCAATGCTGCTACAAACACTGGTAATGATGTGTTGGGTAAAGTAGTGATTGAACGGTATATCCCAGCAAGAAGGGCCTGGCGCTTAGTGACTGCACCGATAAAATCTTCCACCCTGCCAACGCCTACCATGTTTGGCAACTGGCAGGAAGGTGCAAGGTCTTATCCTTTGGGTACATTGGCCGACCCGGTTCCCGGGTTTGGTACGCATATTTCTTCCGGAAATAATGTTCCTAACTTCGATCAGAACTATACCAATAACCCCTCCATATTCTACCTTACCCCAACTGGCTGGAATGGGGTGCCAACAAACACCAGTGGTACTACCATTGATTCAAACAACGGGGTGATAACTGACCAGCCTGCTTATATGTTGTTTGTGAGAGGAAACAGGGCAACAAACCTGGCTTTGGGCACCAGTGCGCCAACCAGTGTTACCACATTGCGCACCACAGGTGATATTAATGTAACGTTCAATGCAGCTTTCCCACTGGTTATTACCGGAAAAGGCGCTCATATATCCGGGCCCAACACCTATTACTCTTTCGCCAACCCTTATCCTTCTGCCATCAACTTTGAGAAGATCATCAGTGATGCGTTGAACGCCGCCCTGCCGCTCACTTACTATGTGTGGGATGCCAACCTTACGGGATCCAATGGTGTTGGCGGATGGGTGACCGTTTCAAGATCAGGGCCCGGTGTTTATGCCACATCGCCTAACACCCCAAGCCTTACCGGTGGTGATATCCAATCCGGAATGGCCTTTATGGTAAATGCGGCAAGTTTGCCTTCTATCAGGTTTAAGGAAGCCTTTAAAATATCCGGCAGCAATAACCTGCAATACAGACCGGGGCGCCGGAGCCAGTTGCGGACGACTTTACTGGCGAAAAATGCAGATGGAACCAGTTCAGTAAATGATGGCACGCTGATCAGTTTTGATTACCGGTACAGCAACAAACTGGATGGAGATGATGCCCACAAAATGCCCAATTTTGCTGAAAATATTAGCCTGGTATCCGCTGGAGAAGAATTGACCATAGAAAGAAGAAAACCCATTGCTGCAAATGATACCATCTGGTTCAGGATGGCTAAAATGAAAACCAAGAATTACCAGCTTGCTTTTGCATTGGAGGGCGTTGTGGTGCCAGCCGGCAGCACGGCTATACTGGAAGATCTGTACCTGAACAGCAAAACGCAGTTGAATATGCAGGACAGCAGTTTCTACGACTTTAGTGTGGTGGCTAATACTGCATCTGCAGCCTCCAACCGGTTCAGGATAGTATTTAAAAAGCTGATCAAGTTTTCTAATATTAACGGATACGTAGTAAGCAGTGATATCGCCGTTGACTGGAAGCTGACTACGGAATTTAGCATTAACCGTTATGAAATTGAAAAGTCTGCAGATGGTACCAGCTTTGAAACCGTTGGCGGCCATCCGGGCTCTGGCAACCGGGAAGAAGGCAGGGACTATTCCTGGCTGGATATCAGCCCTTCACCCGGGGAGTATTATTACCGGGTAAAATGTATTGGGGCCAATGGGGCATTCGACTATACGGATAAAGTGAAAGTAACGATCATGAAGAGCAGCCCTCAAATTTATGTATTCCCCAACCCGGTTACCAACAACCGTATCGGTGTGCAAATGAACAGGATGCCTGCCGGGCAGTATTTTGCTTCCCTGATGACGGAAGATGGCAGGGTAGTATACAAGAGTATCCTTATTCATGCAGGCGGCTCTGCTGCAGAAATGATCATTCCACCATCCGCTTTGCCGGGCGGCTCTTACCGGTTGGAAATAACGGGGCCGGATAAGCGAAAGTATGTGTTGAAGGTGATCGCAAAAACAGGATAATAGCGGTGACTTAATAAGATCTTAACGGGCAACTATTAAAAAAATAGTTGCCCGTTTTTGTTTTTTACAGGGGAGGCCCCATTTATTGTATCAGCTCATTTCACCAAAATACCCCCGCTGAAAAATATTTTTTGAATATTTTCGAATGATTTCGCCTATTCTCCCTGTTTTCTTTAAAATTCGGTATAGTTTTGAAAAAATGGTTATCGTGATTGTTTTTATCCGTACATTTAACACGTTAACCCTAAAACAATCCCTTTCCGTAAATTCTTTTATCCCGAAGAAATCCGCATCTATTTTACATCCAATTTCCTGGTAATGTTACATCCCTACTTGAAAATTTTAAAGAAAACGCTATGTCAAGGATTTACTTTTTTGTATTTACCTTTTTAGTTTTATCAAAATTGTCCATTGCGCAAACAGTGTACACCTGGCAGGTAGCCGGCCCTGTGGGCGATTACCAGGTGGCCACCAATTGGGCTCCCACCAGAACAACCCCTGCAGCCAATGATATTTTGGCCTTCAATGCTACTGCAGATATCAATGTGGCCAACGTGCCCAACCAAACGATTGGGGCTATCAGGATATTATCAGGCACCAATGCCGTTTCATTTGCAACGAACGTAGCCACCAATGTTTTATCCCTTAGTGCAGCTACACCGCTTATTTATAATACCGCCGGCGCTGTGCTGGCTGCCGATCTACTTACGATATCACTTATCAATGCAGCAGCATTTACCATCAGTTCGGGTAAATTTGGAATTGTACCCAGCACCGGAGGCAAAATATCTATAAACAGCGCCCTCAGTTTGTCGGGCGGCACCTTAGATTTTGATGTACCCGGCACCGGGGGCACCATTATCAATTCGGGAGGATCGATCACCTATAATTCAGGAACTTTCAACAGCGCCAATATTACTGCTATTACCTGGGCCAATGGAGCTAATTACTACCATGCAGCATCCGGTGCAGCAGCTTCCGCCATACCTGTATCTTTATGGAGCGGTGGCTCTACCTGTAACATTACCGGGATGAATGCCGGAACGATTGCCCCTACTGGTTTTACCACTGTAAACTTTGCCAACTTTAGCTGGAACTGTGCAGCCCAAACGGGCAATGTTGATCTTGATTTTGGCGGAGTTGGTATGAATGTAACCGGAACCTTTACTATTGCCAGCACCGGCGGGGGAACAAATGCAGTAAGATTAACCGGCACAGGTGCTGTTTCAGTCAGCGCTGGTGCCTATAGCCAGACCGGCGGTAGTTTTGTGTTGCAATCCTCCACCGGCACCACTGTTTTCACGGTTACGGGTGCTTTCTCGCAAACCGGCGGTACAATTGATTTTGCCGGTAGTGGCGCTTCGGCCGGTATAGCTGTATTGAATTTAAAAGGTAATGTTACACAGACCGCTGCAGGCACCTGGAAATCTACCAGTACCAATGCCGGAGCCCAGATGGCTGTTCAGTTTTCAGGCAATGTTACGCAAACAGTAAGTATTTTGGGCACCTGGAATAATCCCCTTGGTGGGGTTTGTAATATTGCCAATTCAAATACGGATGCCCTTGGTGTAGCTTTAGCTGCAGGAACCATATTAAAAGTATATAACAAGAACTCCGGTACGCCTGCAACCTGCACCAATGGAGGTAATTTCTCCGGTGCAGGATCAATTAGTTACGGAGGTGCGGCAGGGTTTCTTAATTATAGCCTGATCTATAATGGCACAGTACCCCAATTGGGCTCCGCTATTGAGTTTCCGTCGTCTGGAGGTCCGGTTAATCTGGCTATCAATAACAGCTCCGGTGTAACGCTTCCTGCTTCTTTCAGCAGAACGGTGCCCAATACCTTTACCATGACTGCCGGCAATTTAAGTATTGGTTCGGGCAATACTTTAACCCTTTCCAATGCCTCCTTAAGCACACAGTTGGTGTACACAGCAGGAAATATTACCAGTGGAACCTTGTCAAGGTATTTTCCCAATACCAGTTTACCAACTTCCCCAACGGTTAATGCCCGTTTCCCGCTTGGGTCCGGGGCAAATGACAGGAGTATCTATGTATATTTTTCTGCCGCCACCGTTTCGGCAGGTGATTATATCTCCGTTTCTCATTCAGCCGTTGTAAATGCAACGGCAATTGGTACGCCTTTTACAGACAACGGTTCCCTGCTGGATAAAAGAACGAATTCGAACTGGACTATTGGTACAGGAGCCGCCTTTAATTTAGGCGCCACTACTATTTCAGTGCTGGCGCAGGCTACCAATATTGGTTCAGTGGATAATATCAGCACATTACGGCTTACAGATGCCGTTGCCGGATTTGGTACCCTCATTGCCACAACGGGCACCACCGATGCTCCATTGGTGGGTAAGTCTGGTTTGGTATTGGCGGATATCAACGGCAAAACATTGTATGTGGGCAGTGATATTATCAATGCCCTGCAAATTGTAACCTTTACCTGGACAGGGCTGGGTAATACCATTTGGGCCAATGCCGCTAACTGGACGGGTGGTGTTGGTTACCCGAGTGCCCCCACTGAAGTGGCCATTATCAATACGGTTGCTGGTAATATGCCAGTCATTGGCAGTGGATTTGCCATTAGTGTTTACCAACTTACTGTAGGAGCATCTGCGTCTTTTACCATGACGGGAACGGGAAGTATCAGTGTGACAGATAATGTGGCCATCAGCGGTACCGTAAGTTTTGACCCTACCAGCACTTTTACCTATTCCAGTTCTAATGCAGCACAGAATATATTAGACTTGCCCTATGGTAACCTGGCGGTTGCAGGAACTTCGGTAAAGATCTTTCCCGCTACTACAACCGTTACCGGTGATTTCAGTATTATGGCTGGGGCTTCGTCGCCTACATTTGGCACCGGTACCTTTGTATATGCTGCAGGTACCGCATTAGTGCAGCGGGTAGCTGCTGCCAATTATTACAACCTTACGCTTACCGGTAACCGGGGGGGTAAGACTATCGCATTAGGGAACAGCAGCACCTTTAACACAATAGATATTGCCAATAATTTTGTGGTAACGGCTACTAATTATACTGCTACCGGTAATGGGTATAATACCATTAATTTCAGTTCCACTTCTACTGTGGTACCGCAAAATATTCCCGGGTTTACGTACGACTTTATTTCTAACTCCGGCAATGGACTTAGGGTATATGATCCATTGGGTTCTGCCAATGCTGCCAACGTAATTAACTGCCGGGTGCTTAATCCTTCCAACGCAGGAGGTGCCACCTTGTATACCCTCAATGTTACTACGGGTTCTAAGGTTAAAATGACCCGCACATCGGTTACTAATTTATCTTCCTTCCCTTATTATGATTTTGAATTGACCGGTAATTTGGGAGGTGCCAATTTAAGTGTTAGTGCAGGCCAGGAAATACGTATTGCAGGTGCTTTTACTTTCACTGCAACCAATTATAACCTGATCAGCAATACCGGAAGGTTTTTTTACAATGGAACCGGCAATCAAACCATCACGGCATATAATTATAATGATCTCTGGATAAGCGGTACTGCAGGAGGCGCCGGCACCCGCACGGTTACCCTGCAAAGTTCAGGCACTATTGGTATCAGGAACACCCTTGTTGTAACCAGCCCTTCAACGTTCACGGCAGGTAATGGTTTTGTAGTAACCGGCAGTACGGTTAACTTTAATATCGGGTCCAGCACTATACCGGTATTGCCACCTTTAACGGCAGGGGGTAATAATTACCACCATCTTACGGTAACCGGTGGCACCCGACTGCTGGCAGGTGATCTTTCTATGGGAGGAGATGTAACGGTTAACGGTACGGATGCCAACCCGGCCCAATTAACCATTGGTAATAACGCATCCAACAGGGTGGTAACCATTGCCGGTAATTTAGGGGTAACGGGTACTTCAGCCTCCTCATTGCTTACCGCAATTGTTGACTTCAACAGTGTAAACAGGGTAGTTACCCTCCGCCTTGCCGGTAATTTATCCATCTCGGGTACCAGCCAGGTATTAACGGGCAATGCTCCCCTGAACCTGAAAGGGACTATTTTATTTAACGGTACCAACCAGCAGTATACGAACACGGCCGTAAACAAAAATAAATACCTCAATTATATTGTGGGCGATGGCACCAATCCAACTACGCTAACGTTGAATAATACACTAGAGTTGACCCGTTCGGGTAATGGCCCGTTCAGCGATACCCTAACGGTAGCGGCCAACTCCATTTTAAATACCGGCACGAAGAATATCAAAATCGGGATTGACACTTTACCTGGAGCAAATAATGCTGCATTTAACCTGAGTTCGGGTGCCACTTTCAGCACGGCCAATACCGGTGTGGCCTCTAATACTGCTATTGAAGGCACTGCAGCTGATGGCACTACCGGTACCATTTTATCCGGATCACTGATCACCAGGAGTTACAATGCAGGGGCCAATTATATTTTAAACGGGGCTACGGTTAATCCTTTCCCTGCTGCCATTATCACAATGGCTAACCTTACTATTGGTGCCCCTGTTTCGCTGAACAGGGCTATCACTGCAACCGGTACACTGGATGTAGCTTCCTTCACCTTAACACAGGCCGGTAATGATCTCCAATTTTCAGGATTAACCAGTACCACCGGAAATATTTATGCTGATAAATCTGCGGCACTCAGTATCAGTGGCAGTGCAGGAACGGTGGGCACCCTGAGGTTTGCAACACCCGGCGGGAATATCACCGGCCAGTTTACCATTAACCGTGCGGTAACCATCACCCTGGGTACTGACCTAACCATTGACAAGACTCCGCTTACCGGAAACCTTATTACCGGTACTGCAACCTCCATACTTGATATCAATGGAAATACACTAACGATCAATGGTACTGTTAGCGGTCCCGGAACCCTGAGTGGTTCAAATACCTCAAACCTTAGTTTGGGCGGTGCAGCCGGGACCATCAACTTTACTACAGCAAAACAAATATTAAAAAACCTTACCCTTGTTGGCACAGCCACCGCCCTGTTGGGCACCCCATTGGATATTACCGGTGGATTAACTCCGGGCAATGAAGGCACCGTGTCTGTTACAGGCACCGCAGTATTATCTACGGGGGGTAACCTTACCTTAAAATCCAATGTTAACGGAACAGCAAGGGTTGCTGCCGGCGCCGTGTCGGGTGGTTATATCAGCGGAGATGTGACGGTAGAAAGATACCTTGCCAGTATAAGGGCATGGAGATTCCTTGCTGTTCCTACTTATGGCCAAACGATAAAGCAATCCTGGCAGGAAAACCAGTTGGCCGGTGTTGATCCAGGTACTGGCTATGGCACTAATCTTACTTCAAACAGCGCTTCCTGGCTGGCCAACGGCTTTGATTTTAAGACCAACGGCAATTCCCTGTTGATTTATAACACTACAACCAATATATGGGATGGGGCTACCAATACCAATGTGCAAATTTCAGGAGCAGGGGCCAATAAATCCTACATGGTATTCAGCCGTGGCAACAGAAGTGTTGGCCCTGCTGTTGGTGTTCCGCCAACCCCGGTGTTGTTGCGAACAAAGGGTACTCTTTTCCAGGGCGATCTGCCTGCTGTTGCCCTACCCACTGCTGGCCAGTTTGCGGCCATAGGAAATAACTACGCTGCGGCTATTGATTTTACTGCATTGGCCAATGTAAATATTGACCAGTCTTTTTCGGTTTGGGACCCTAAAATTCCCGGTGCATCGGGCTTAGGCGGATGGGTTACTTTCAGCGCTTCAACAGCCACGCCATGGGTGCCTGTACCAGCAGGCGGAAGCTATGCCGCCGGCGTGCCCAATACCAGAATTGAATCGGGCCAGGCTTTCAGCGTTCACAGTACAAGCGGCAGCGGCAGCGTTACACTGAAAGAAAGCAGCAAATTGTCTGGCAGCAGGCTGGTATTAAGACCGTCCGGAAACACCAGTGTTAAACAATCCATTACTACCAATCTTTATAATACCAACACCGGTACGGCCAATATTGCTGATGCAAATGTTGTGGTGTTCAGTGATGACTATTCGAATGCCGTTGACAGCCGGGATGCCATCAAGATGAATAATTTTGGTGACAACTTTGGTATTGCGACAGCGGGGCAAACGCTGGTAGTAGATGCAAGGCAGCCGGTAACGTCAACGGATACCGTATTTTTCAATATGAAAAAAGTGAAGCTGCAGTCTTACCGGTTAGAATGTATTGCACAGAATTTTGACAACAGCCTGGTTGGGTTCCTTGAGGATAACTTCCTTCATACCTCCACGGCGATAAATATGACGGGAACAACTACTTATGATTTTTCTGTAAACAGTGAGGCAGGTGCTGTAGCTCCCGGCAGGTTCCGTATTGTATTCAAAAGCCCGGCACCCCTGCCTGTAACTTTCACGAGTATTACAGCAATAAAAAATACTGCGGGAATAACAGTGGAATGGTTTGTGGGAAATGAGCTCAATATCAGTGGATACGAAATAGAGCGTTCGGCAGACGGGATCAGTTTTTCCAGGGCCGGCAGTACCGCCGCAAACGGTCTACGGACAGGTGGCAGCGCAAGGTACCACTGGCTTGATGTTCATGCTGCGGCGGGTGATTATTTTTACCGTATCAAAAGCCTGGATACAAGGGGAACTGCTGGCTACAGCAGGATTGTAAAAGTATCGGGTGGAAAAGAAAATAGTGGTTTTACTGTTTATCCTAACCCGGTTACAAAGGGTATCATTGGCCTGCAGCTGAAAAATTTGCCGGCAGGGGTATATACCGCCCATTTGATAAATAATTCAGGGCAGGTGGTAAGTAACAGCCGCATTACCCATTTTGGGGGCAATGCCACCAAAACCATCATCCCCCGTTGCACAATGGCTGATGGTAATTATCAATTGGAAATAACCGGGGCTGATAATCAACGCACCGTTATCAATGTGTTGGTGCAGCACAACCCATAATTTTTTGTGTAAGGGCCAGCTGGCCTGTGATTTAATCCAGTTCCAGCACCATGTCGGTATTGGCCATTGTAGTTGTATGTACCCAGTGTTTTGAACCCTGCTTTGTTGTAAAAATTAACGGCCTTTTCATTGCCCGCCTGCACGCCTTCCCATAAAATAATTTTTTTTATTCCCTGTATAGATAGCTGCGACAGTATGAAATTAAAAAAGGCTTTTCCAATGCCACAGCTTTGCCATTGGTCTGCTACCGATGGGGCAAAAGTGCAACATGAGATATTGTTTAACCCAGACTTTGCAGTTGAAATCTATTACGAGAAAAAAAAGCTTCAAACACAGGCATTTGCTTGATTTTTTGATCTCAACATAGTTCACTATGTTTTCGACCAAAAAATCGGCTCAAACGTCTGTCTTTATTGCCTTTTTTCCTCTCATTGCGATTCCCACTGCAAAATCCGGGTTTAATAAGAGGCCACAGCCGGATAGCCTGCTATGATCATGTGGTAAATAACCGCTTTTAATAATTTTATAAGCAATAATAGCCCCCTGTTCCTTTTCTACTGCAACATATCCGGAAATGCCGGTGTGGTGCCGGTAAAACCCGATCATACCAGCCTTATCAAAAAGATGAGGGCCAAAGCGTTTTTTTGTTGCTTCGCTTAATTGCTTCAGGTAATGGGCCTGGGCATCCATATCATTTGCAGCAAGCTTTCTTAAACCCAGATTTTGCAGTTGAAACCTATTACGAGAAAAGAATGCTTCAAACACAGGCATTTGCTTGATTTTTTGATCTCACCATAGTTCACTATGTTTTCGACCAAAAAATCGGCTCAAACGCCTGTCTTTATTGCCT
>JAYVUL010000267.1:0-2965 GCA_043787935.1 Chitinophagaceae bacterium
CCTACAGTTGTTTTTCATATTATTCATAGTATTTTTTTCCTGCACTCCTGCATCAGTAGCACAAACCGGCAGGCGGGTACAGGGGCTGGTAAAAGATTCCACAAAAAGCCCTATGCAGGCTGCCTCCATTCAATTATTTGTGCCAGGTTCAAAAGATACCGCACAACTTATCTCTGATAAAAAAGGTCACTTTACATTCTACCCGGTTGATGCATCACACTTTATTGTTTCGGTTTCTGCAGCCGGGTTTAAAATCTGGCAAAAAGAATACCGGTTTGCTGAAACAAATGTCAATATCCAGCTGGATGACATCACGCTCAGGCCAATCTTCCGGGTATTGAAGGAGGTCATTGTGCTATCCCCTTCTGTTACCATCAGGGAAGATACCATAGAGTATAAAGCCAATTCCTTTATGGTAAGGCCGGATGCAATGGTGGAAGATCTGCTGAAAATACTTCCGGGCATACAGGTTAGCAGGAATGGACTTGTTACAGCGCAGGGCAAAGCCGTATTTAAAATCAAAGTGAATGGAAAAGATTTTTTTGGGAATGATGTAAAAATGGCTACCCGGGAATTGCCTGCAGGGGTTATAGACAAGATCCAGGTTATTGATGATTACGGAGATGAAGCCGCTGTTTCCGGGATCAAAACCGGTATACCCGCAAAAGTGATCAACCTGCAATTCAAGAAAAATAATAATGAGGGAATATTTGGAAAGGCTACTGCAGGGTATGGTACTTCCAACACTTACCAGGCTAAGCTAAGTACGAATTACTTCACAGAAAGATCACAACTTTCCCTGTTTGCCAACTCCAACAATATCAATAATGGCTATGAAAATAAAAACAGTAGTTCTTCCGGAATAAATGGACTGATGCCCGCAGGAGGAGCAATGAGCAGCGGGCTTATGGGTGCAGGAAGCGGAAATTCAGCATTTGGGCAACCGGGCAACGGGTTACCTGATGGCATTACCACTTCCCATGATGCAGGGCTAAATTACCGCATCGATTTCGGAAAGAGGAATTCATTTTATGGCAGTTACAGTTTGGGGAACCGGAATACTGAAGGATCAATGGAACTTTACCAGCAATCTTTTTATTCTGAGGGCAATTTCATTAACAACCAGCATAATGAATATACAAACAGTGGAACTAACCACCAGGCCTACCTCAACCTTGAATGGTACCCTGATTCATTAAGCTACATCAAGATCAGCCCGCAACTATTTTTTGACAATAGTACCAGCAACAGGGGAAGCAATTTTGAATATCTGAGGAGTGAAGGAATTAAAACCAGTGAGGGTTACCTGAATGATACGGGTAAAACGAAAACTCCGGATATAGGATTAAACCTGTTTTATAACCGCCGTTTCGGAAAATATGGAAGAAACCTTTCCATTAGCCTTACGCAATCCATTTCCCGTTCAAAAATGAAAAGCCATATCCAGGGATTAACCAGAATTTTTGAAACGTCAAATATTTACCAGGACAGCACCCAATACCAGCAAATACTGCAAAACAGTAAGATCAATAATTACAGCGTAAACCTGTCTTATTCAGAACCATTAAAAAAAGATATTTATCTCGATTTTACTTATTTCCATAATTTCTCTGAATCGGATAATGACAGAAAAGTATATTACCCGGTTACCGGGCTAAATGATGACAGCCTGGTAACAAACCTGAGTAACCAGTTTACCAACAGGTTTATCTCGGACAGGATTGGTATAAATTTCCGTACCCTTAAAAAAAAATATACTTATTCCATTGGAATAAGTGTACTGCCCCTTAACTCCAAGAACTATTCCGAAGAAAAAGATACCGCCAATGCTCCTCATACAACCATTAATATTGCTCCTTTAGCCAGGTTTACCTTTAATTTTTCAAGATCAAAAAGTTTGGGCTTTACCTATTCGGGAAACAGCCGCCAGCCTGGCTTTTCGCAATTGCAGCCGGTTAGGGATATATCCAATCCCCAATACCAGAAAGAAGGTAATCCTAGTCTAAGGCCAGAGTTTATACATAATTTGAGTTTGTCTTTCAATAGTTTCAACTTGCAGTCGGGCAGCAGTTTATTTGCCAGTATGGCTTTTAATACAACACAAAATAAAATCGTCAGCAATACTATTTTACTGGATACCGCCGGAGCCCAATTGAACCGGCCGGAGAATATATCAGGTAATTATAACGTATCCGGGTTTTATACCTATACCAAACCGTGGCTGACAAACAGGTATACTTTTATTGCAAATGGATTCTTAAATTATAACCATAGTGCCCTCCTGGTAAACAGTAACCGGGTAACTCCAGGCAACTGGCTGATCTCACAGGGGCTTGAAGTTAAATACAACGACAACAAGTGGCTGGAGTTGAGCATTGCCGGCAGCTATTCAGTATCGGCCAACAGGAATTTATTTACTGGGCAGAATAAATTTGTTTACACTTCATGGACAATCAGCAACAACCTAAGCATGTATTTGCCAGGCAACCTTACCATAAAATATGACTTTGAAAAAATTATTAACCAGGGCCTTAATGCCTCTTTCAACAATAATATTCAGTTGTTGAATATAACGGCAGAGAAAAAATTATCCAAAAAGAAGAATATTTATGCAGGTATTACAGGCTTTAATGTTTTAAACCAGAATGCTTCCCTAACCAGGCAGGTTTACGGCAATGCTGTCATCGACACCCGGTCGCTGCAGCTTTCCCGTTATTTTCTTTTCAGTATTATTTACCGCTGGAACAGGTTTGGCTAAGGCAGTAATTTCTTTCCTCTTTGAAGGCGCAATAAATTCACCTGCTCCTGTTTGGATATTTACCTGGCGCTGCATTCCATATTATTTGATAGTATACTTAATTGTAATCCCTGCGCATTGATCATTCTTCCAGGATTTGTTTTGCCATGTGCCAGAATATTTTTATTGTATGCGTGGGCTTTTCTGCCAGTTTAGCAAGGCTTAAAA
>JAYVUL010000268.1:0-4626 GCA_043787935.1 Chitinophagaceae bacterium
TGATGAAAATACTGGTACGTTTTAATTCTCCCCGACAAGACAGTTGCCATCGAATCCCGTTTGGCCGGTGTAAAGGAAAGGTCAAATAGTTTTTCCCCAGTAGCAATTTCAGTATTGCTTACCGTGGTTTGTGCTGCAACAGGATTGATGCTGAGTAAAGCAACAGCCAGGAAAAAAATTCTCATCATAATGTTTTTAAGATCAAATAAAAGGATTTTTAACCAAAACTTTTTGTTTATTCCAAAAATAGCATATCGGCTTCCGTTAGCCGGATGCCGCAGGCCTGCACATTTTCATTAAAATGCCCTAAGGATGATGTGCCGGGTATGGGCAATAACCAGGGCGAACGGTGCAGCAGCCAGGCAATATGAATTTGTGCCACGGGGGCCTTGTATTTTTCAGCAATGGCGGCAATCCTGCTATCTTTACCAGGAAGGGCATTCACCAGTGAAAAATAAGGAATCAACGGGATCCCGTGTTGTTCGCAGAGGTCCAGCACTTCTTCACCACCCCGGTTTTCTCCATAAGCAGACAGCAGGGTAGTGCGCTGGGCATGGCCATACATATTTTCAACAGTGGCTATGGTACCCAGTTGCAGGGCTGTTTCCAGTTCTGCCCGGCTTACATTGCTCACGCCTGCATGCAGTATCTTACCTTCCTGTTGCAATTGAAACATCGTCTCCATAGATTCTGTAAAGGGAACACCGGCTCCAGGCATTACCCTGAAATGCACCAGCGGTAACTGTTCCAGCCGGAGGGTGCGGAGGTTGTTTTCAATACTTTGGCGAATGTTTTCCGGACTGTTATACACCACCCAGCTTTTATCCGGTTTTCGGGTGGCACCCACCTTAGTACAAATTACAATGCCTGCCGGGTAAGGGTACAGTGCTTCGGCTATCAGGCGATTTGTAACATCCTCCCCATAATAATCTGCGGTATCAAAAAACTGGATGCCCCGCTCAACGGCTTGTTGCAGTAGCTGCAGCGCTTCGGGGCGGTTGGGTGGTTCGCCATAAATACCTTCCCCGGTAAGTCGCATTGTACCATAGCCCAGGCGGTTGACCCTTAAAGGATACTGGCTGTTAGCCGCTATGGTAATGGTTTCGTTGACGGTCATGGATTGAAGTATTTTGCAATAAATATTGAATGATGTAACAGCACCATCGGCAAAATGTTTGACCAGCGAAGTGAATTCCTAAGGACTTACACCTGGCTTGAGCGGAAAACATTGCTGCGAAGGAAAAGGCAGTGAGTATGCCGGAGTAGATTCCAAACCGGGGCTTAACTTTTCAATTGAGGATATTATCGGCTAATAACACTTATGGTTGGGCATGTTGATGAATTAGTATTCAAGGCCATGGCATTTTTGCGTAGCTTTGTTAAGACTAATATTAAGTTTATCTATATGATTGCAACCAATATTGCATTTACGCTGTTAATAAAAATCAATGGGAGACAGAGAGAGTTTAACTTCCGTAAACGCCCTGATTCCAACTATGATACCGATACCAATGATGACCACAGTAACCGGTATACTTTCCGAATGGAAAAAGTAAATGATGCCTGGAAGATAAATGGCAAATTGCTTCCCGCCTGGCTCCTGGAAAGTGAAGGGTTGATCAATGAAGCATTAGAAAAGCATGGATAAGTTTTTTTCCTGGGTCTCTTTGTTGTGTTATCAGGTGCTGGTATTGTAAATTGTACAATGACAGAAGGGTAATGTAATGCCTGTTTGCAGCAAAGCAATACAGCGGCTACCTATGAGCCTTTTCCTAATTCCTGCGCAAAATTAATTTCAGCATGTGCATATAAAGTAAAGGAACAGATTTTTACCTGCTGCCAGAACCGGAGCCAAACTTTTTGGCTTGACTTTGAATTGTTGGGCACAGCTGGATGTAATCAAACCATTAACAATGCTGCCGGAGTAAAGAAATAACAGAAATTATGATCAATAAAGAAGGGCCTCCTGAAAGGCCCTTTTTTATTGATAGTTGAAGTGAAGTTTATCGGAAATCATCAAAACGGAATAAGCACATTCTTAAAAAGAAACATCGAAGCTAACCTTTAGCAACCTGTCCGTTCCTTTCGGGGCAGATAAACTATTTTAAATTATGATATACTTTCTGCACATCTTCATCCTCTTCTAATTTGTCCACCAGCTTAAATACATCCTGTGCCGCTTCTTCGCTTAGTTCTACGGCATTTTGCGGGATACGGGTAAGTTCGGCAGTTACCACTTCAATCTTTTTTTCTTCCAGTGCTTTTGCCATGTGGCCAAACTCAGTGTAGGCAGTGCGGATAATGATATTTCCCTCGCTGTCTTCGCCGATTTCTTCCAGTCCGTAGTCAATCAGTTCCAGTTCGAGGTCTTCCACATTCAGGCCGCTGTTTTTTATTTTAAACTCCCCCATACGGGTAAAGGTAAAAGCCACACTGCCGCTGGTACCCAGGCTGCCGCCGCTTTTGGTAAAGTGCATACGCACATTGGCCACGGTACGGGTGGGATTGTCAGTAGCCGTTTCTACCAGAATGGCGATACCATGGGGCGCATATCCTTCGTATAAAATTTCATCATAGTTTACCATCTCCTTGCCCATGGCCCTTTTGATGGCAGCTTCCACCCTGTCTTTTGGCATACCCACACTGCGGGCATTTTGGTAACAACGGCGGAGTGCTGCATTTCCATTGGGGTCAGAACCACCCGCCTTTACGGCAATGGCTATCTCTTTTCCAATGCGGGTAAAATTTTTTGCCATTTTATCCCATCGGGCAAACATGGAACTTTTTCTTACTTCAAATATTCTTCCCATTGATTTTTAGCTTTAAACTGTTGGCTTTTCGCTGTTAGCTTTTAGCCATTATTGAAGGCTAAAGGCTAATGGCTTAAAACATATAGCTGTTTTAGGTTGCAAATGTATGAAAAATGAAAATTTATCGGGTGGCTGTTTATTCATTAATTTTAATCATCATGGTAAAGGCATTATTGGAGGTGAATAATTTATCGGTTGATTTTACTGCAGAAGGGGCTGTAGTACCAGCTGTTCGGTCTATTTCTTTCAGCGTGTTGCCGGGGGAGATTGTAGCGATTGTGGGTGAAAGCGGGAGTGGTAAGTCGGTTACTTCTTTGGCGCTGATGCGGCTGTTGCCGAAAAATGCTGCTGTTAAAGGAAAATTGCTTTTTGCAAATAACCCCGGGTCTCCTGTGAGCCTGCTTGCCATTGGGGAAAAGGAAATGAGATCCATTAGGGGAAAAGAGATGGCGATGATCTTCCAGGAACCTATGACATCGCTTAACCCGGTGTTTACCTGCGGCAGCCAGGTAATGGAAGCGATCCGATTGCACCAAAAGGTGTCGTTTGCCATAGCAAAGGAAAAGACAATTGCTTTATTTGAAATGGTGAAACTCCCCAACCCGGCAGAACTCATCAACCGGTATCCCCACCAACTGAGCGGCGGCCAAAAACAACGGGTGATGATTGCTATGGCTATGAGTTGCAACCCCTCATTATTAATTGCCGATGAACCCACTACGGCACTGGATGTGACAGTACAAAAAACAATTTTGGAATTAATAAAAGAACTGCAGCAGCAAAATGGTATGGCGGTGATATTGATCACACACGATCTGGGTTTGGTGGGGGATTTTGCAGATAAAGTGGTAGTAATGTTTAAGGGTGAAATTATTGAACAGGGTGAAACGAAGACCGTGCTGCAGCGCCCTGGCAAGGCTTATACTAAAGCATTATTGGCCTGCAGGCCGGCGTTACATGAGCGTGGGGGGCGGTTACCGGTGGTGGGAGAGGAGCAGGGAGCTGAAAGTTTGAAGTTGAAAGTATATGATACCCAACCAGCAAATATTAATTTTCCTCCTTTAACAGCGCTTTCGGTAGAGCATTTGAATGTGTATTACCCGGGTAAGAAAACATTGTTTGGTAAAACCCCCGAACCTTTTAAAGCTGTTGATGGGGTAAACTTTACTGTTAGTAAGGGAGAAACAGTTGGTTTAGTAGGGGAAAGTGGTTGCGGTAAAACCACTTTAGGGCGTACTATCTTACAACTGATCCCGGCAAGTTCTGGTAAAATTTTGTTGAATGGTATTGATTTGACTGTTTTATCTAAAAAGGATCTCCGGCCTTTGCGAAAAGATCTGCAAATTGTTTTTCAGGACCCTTATGGTTCATTAAATCCAAGGCTTACTATTGGCAATGCTATCCTGGAGCCGATGAAAGTGCATGGTATTTTGGAGGGTGCCGCCCAGCGAAGGGATAAAGTGATGGAACTGCTGGCGAAAGTGAATTTGCAGCCGGATCATTTTAACCGCTATCCCCACCAGTTCAGTGGCGGCCAACGGCAACGTATCTGCATTGCGAGGGCACTGGCACTGAACCCGTCTTTTTTAATTTTTGATGAGAGTGTGAGTGCGCTGGATGTGAGCGTTCAGGCGCAGGTACTGAATTTACTGAATGATCTGAAAAAGGAATTTGGCTTTACTTCTATTTTTATTTCTCATGATTTGAGTGTGGTCAGGTATATCAGCGACCGCATCCTGGTGATGTGCAAAGGGAAAATTGTGGAGGAGGGGGCTTCTGATGAAGTTTATTTTCACCCCAGGAATTTGTATACCCA
>JAYVUL010000269.1:0-3952 GCA_043787935.1 Chitinophagaceae bacterium
CCACAGAAACAGCAACAGTCACCGCAAATTGACGGTACATTTCACCCGCAATACCACCTAAGAAAGCCACTGGCACAAACACCGCACACAGCACCAATACAATCGCAATGACCGCACCAGAAACTTGCTCCATTGATTTAATTGCAGCATTAATAGGCGATAGCTTTTCTTCACTCATCAGTCGCTCAACGTTTTCTAGCACCACAATGGCATCATCCACCACAATACCAATAGCCAGTACAAATGCAAAAAGCGTCAGGGTATTGATTGTAAAACCAAAGGGTATAAAAAAGATGAATGTCCCGATCAATGAAACAGGAATAGCCAGAACAGGTATCAGCGTGGCCCGCCAGCTTTGTAAAAAGAGAAACACCACAAATACTACCAACAGCAATGCCTCTATCAATGTATACAGCACTTCATTAATAGAAACTTTTACGACCGTTACTGTTTCCAGCGGCATATTATAATCTATATCTTTGGGAAATGTTTTTTTTAATTCCACCAAGGCCTTTTTGATACCATCAAAAGTTTCCAGCGCATTGGCACCCGGTGCCTGGTAGATTAAAATAAATGCTGCCGGCTTTCCATTCACATAAGCATTGCTGCCATAATCAAACTTTCCCAATTCCACCCTTGCCACATCTTTAAGGTACACCACAGTACCTGTTGACGGAACAGCACGGACAATAATATTTTCAAATTGTTCTTTCGTATTGATGCGGCTGTTGGTTAGTACACTGTATTCAAAACTCTGTGTTGATGGCTGCGGGTTGCCGCCAACGGTACCGGCAGCTACCTGGAGGTTTTGTTCGGTTAAAGCTGCGGTTACATCTGAAGTGGTCATTTCAAGGCTGGCCAGTTTTTCAGGGTTCATCCAGATACGCATTCCAAAATCATCAGCACGGGACACAATATCACCAACACCCTTTACCCTTTGCAGGGCATCCTTTAAATAAATGTTGGCATAGTTTCCAATAAAGGTGGCATCATGTGTTCCATTGGGAGAGAACAGCGCCAGCGCTACCATGATACTGGGGTTACGTTTGCGTACGGTAAGGCCTAAACGCTTTACCGCATCGGGTAATGCCGGCTGAGCCACACTTACCCGGTTTTGAACATCCAGTGCAGCAATATTTACATCAGTGCCAATATCAAAATTTACATTGATAGCACTTTGCCCGCTGCTGGTACTGTTACTCGACATATAGGTCATCCCGGGCGTACCATTGATTTGTGTTTCAATTGCTGTTGTGGTAGTTTGCTCCACCGTTTGTGCATCGGCACCGGTAAAATTACCACTAACAGTTACGGTTGGTGGGGTAATGTTTGGATATTGTGCAACGGGCAATGTTGTCATGGCGATAAAACCCACCAGTACAATCACGATTGAGATGACAATGGCCGTTACCGGTTTTTTTATAAAAGTTTCTGCTATCATTTCAGTATTTAATTCAGGCTGTCAAAAAACAGTCATGATGTATTAGCTATTTTTTTTCTGTTGCAACCGCCGGCTTTGCAATAGTTACCTTTACTCCTTCCCTTAAATTTTGAACCCCCTCTGTTACAATTTTATCTCCCTCTTTCATCCCATCTTTGATGATGACATCAGTCCCGATTGATTTTCCCAAAACCACTTTGCGTTGTGAAACTTTACCACTGTCTCCGGGTACATACACAAAGTATTCGCCTAATTGCTCCACCACTGCTTTGAAAGGAATCAGCACCACAGGCTCAGTTGCGCTGTTCTTTATCCGCAGGGACCCATTCATGCCTGCTTTTAAAAGGTTATCTTTATTAGGAAACCCAAGCCTTGCTTTGATGGTTCCTGTTTGCGGATTAACCGCCCTGTCTATCAAAATAATTTTGCCCGGGTAGGGATAGATCTCCTTTCCAAAAGCCAAAGTAAAAATTGAATCGGCGGGTTTATTTTTTTCACCCAGTAATTTGGAAAAACGAAAAATATCTTTCTGTACAATATTGATATCAACCGCAAGGTCATCATCCGTTGAAACCGTATTGAGCAGGGTTTGCCCTGCCGTTACTGCAGAGCCTGTTTTTACGCCCGATATACCAATCAAGCCATCGAAGGGTGCAAATACTTTTGTGTAACGAAGGCCTGTCTGCACCGCCTGTATATTGGCCCTGGCAGCAGCAGCCTGGCGTTTAGAAACTTCCACTGCAGCATCTGCATTGTCCACCAGTTGTTTTGCCACCGCATCATTTTTATCCAGTTCATGATACCGGTTGGCGTCCTTTTGTGCCTTGTTCAAATTTGCTTCCTGCACCTGCAGATTAGCAACAGCCTGCTGGTAATTGGCCGAATACAATTGTTCATCTATTGAATATAACAACTGGCCCTTTCTTACTCTTGCACCATCAGCAAAATGCACTCCGGTAATAAAGCCGCTTACCTGCGGCCTTAGCTCCACCAGGTTTAATGCAGTTAGCGTGGCGGGGTATTCATCATAATATACCGCATTACCTGCAGTTGCTTCCCTAACAATAACAGTTGGAGGAGGAGGCGTTGAAGGCGCTGGTTTCTTATCGCTGCAGGCTGCCAGCAAAAAAAGAAAAGCGATACCTGTATGTTTTATCATTTGCCGGGGAAATATGTTGTTCATGTTTTTTATTTATGATGCTGATAGGAGCAATAAAAAGATATTCATTTTAATAGGCTGTTTTTCCCAATGTTTTTTGCACATCAACCTTGCCTGAAAGTACCTGGTATAAGGCATTGAAATAATTGATCTGGGAACTGCGGAGATCCGCTTCTGCCGTGATCACTTCCAGGTAAGTCTTGATGCCTGATCTATATTGCAACTGGATCACCTCATATACTTCTTTTGCCAATGCCACATTTTCTTTTAATGCCCGGTAGTTTTCCAAACTGCTTTTGTACGTTGCCAAAGCCTGGGCATACTGTGCATTCACCGCATTTTTAAGCGTAATGATATCCTGCTCACCCCGCTTTAATTGTAACTCCGCTGTTCTAATATTGGCCTTTCTTTTGCCTCCCTGGAAAACAGGCACGGTGAAACTGATTGCTGCAAAAGAATTGGGATAATTTTCACCGTACAGTTTACCAACCCGGTTATTTTGATAATTCAGGTTATAAGCCCCGTTGGCAGATACGGAAGGCAGGTAGCCCCACCTGTTATACAAAATATTTGACTGCAGTAATTTCTGTTGCGTCTCCAGTATTTTATACTCTATCCGTGCTTTATAATCCGGCTGTTGCAAAATATCCATTTCAATTTCTTTTTCCATAGCCAGGCTGTCATAAACAATATTCAATGTTTGGGAATCAGGGTAGCCCATTAATAATTTCAGGTATCCGATTTTTGCTTTTACCAGTTCTTGATTGCTGTTCCTGGATGCCTTGATATTGTTCAGGCTGATGGTGGCCCTTTTGTAATCTATCTTATCGGCAATACCGGCTTTATACTGGTTGGTTGCATCCGATAAACTCCTTTCCAGGCGAACGATATTTTCTTCGGCCACTTTTATTTGTTGTTTGGTTGCCAGCACATCATAAAAAGCCTTTGACACATTAGCCACCAGGTCAATGGTGTTGCTTTCGGTAGCCTGCCTTGCCTGCAACTGCACCTCACCTTTAGTTCGTTTGGCAAGCAAAACATCTTTATTGAAAATAGCTTGTGATACGGTGAATTGCCCGGCAGAAGTATTATCCACCCCGAACTTAACCACATTTCCACCTATTACACTTGATGGCAAAATAAAATTATGCTGCAGGGAATAATTGAAGTTCACCTGCGGATACCAGTCTGCCAGTTTGCTTTTTATAACTGAGGCGGTTATCTGCTCATCAATTAAGGATTGTTGTATCCTGGGTTGGTTTTTTTTGGCATAGTCAACCGCCGCCTGAAGCGTAACTTCCTTTAACACAGTATCGCCGGGATTGGTTTGTGCAGTAATAAAAAAGGGGAAC
>JAYVUL010000270.1:0-10230 GCA_043787935.1 Chitinophagaceae bacterium
TCTGCGGCAACTATAATAATCACTCAGCCATCCGGGGCAATAACAGCAACAGCAACCACCCCCGTAATAAATTGCTTTGGTAACACAGCTACAGTAACCGTTAGTGCGTCAGGGGGCGGTGCACCTTATACCGGCGCAGGAAACTATACTGTTGCTGCAGGTAAAGGCTCAATTAAAGTTTCTTTTGTTTCTACAGCAGTTGGAAATAATACTGCGTTATATTATACCATAGGCGCTGTAAGTGCAGCTAAAAAATATGTTTTGAGGTTTAGTACTTTGGGAACAACGGCCACTGGCAGCCTGAGAGCAGGAATCAGGCAAACCTTAACCCCCTGGGCTTTGCTCACTACCTGGCAAACTGCCAGTTTTGGTACGGATAGAAAAGACCATGAATTTGTATTTGCAGCACCCACTACTGAAGCTGCTGCAAGTTTTATCATTGACCTGAATCAAAATTCCGGTACCACCTATGTGGATAATATTGCCTTTTTTGAAATCGACAGTAATAATTCTTTGAAAGGGGCTAACCTGTATAGTTATGGAGATTTTGAATCTGGTACCAGTAACCTTTATGTCGCCAATATTAATAATACTCCTCTTTCTTCCTGGGATACTACCAGCAAAATTCCGGCTGTTTATTATTTCACGGTAAAGGATGTAAATAATCTAACTGCAACGGCGGTTGTAAAAACCGTGCAGCCCGATTTATTGCAGGTAACAGCCACACCAGGCATCATTCCTGGCTATGGTGGCACAACCAGTGTAGTTGTTGCGGCTGCAGGGGGTACGGCACCCTATTCCGGAACCGGAACCGTAAGTAATGTTACTGCCGGCACTTACACCTATACTGTTACAGACGCCAGGGGCTGTTCAGCATCCACCACTATTACCATTACTCAGCCAAATCTGCAACCGTTTTTACCTGTCACTACCGCGGCAAATATCAATTGCTTTGGTAAATCCACGATAGCAACTGTTTCTGCAACCGGTGGTGTTTTGCCCTATACCGGTACGGGGAATTTTACTGTTGATGCTGGTAAGGGTGCATTAAAAATATCTTTTCCGGCTGTAATAGCCGGGTCCTATACCAATGTTTATAGTCCTATAGGGGCGATCAGTTCTGCCAAAAACTATGTTTTGCGGTTTAGCACTTTCGGAACTGCTTCTACCGGAAGTCTCATGGCGGCAATGAGGCAAACCTTAAGCCCGTGGGGTATGTTGAGCAGCTTACAAAATGCAACTTTTGGTATCGGACAAAAAGACCATGAATTCCTGTTTACGGCTCCTTCATCCAGTGCTTCCGCCAGTTTCGTAATATTTATTTTTCAAAATTCAGGAACCACCTATATAGACAATATAGCCATTTTTGAAGTGGATGGCAGCAATAATCTGAAAGGTCCAAACCTGTATTCCAGTGGAGATTTTGAATCGGGGATCAGTAATATTTCTCTTGCCAGTACTAATGGTAACCATATAGCATCATGGGATACTACCAGTAAGATCGGCAGTACTTATTATTATCAAATTACTGATGCTGCAGGCAGTACTGTAAATTCTGTAGTGAATACAAGCCAGCCGGCTGCGCCGTTGCAGGTAAATGCGGTTGCAGCAGGTAATATCACTACTTCAGGAGGAAGTACTACTGTTACCGTTACTGCCACCGGGGGCACTGCACCCTATACGGGTACCGGTTCTTTCCCCAATGTAACAGTGGGTACCTACACTTATACGGTTACTGATGCCGGTGGCTGTATGGCCTCCAAAACAATTACCCTTACCCAGGTTGCTGCAAGGCCGGTGATGGCTTCCACTTCCCGGGGTGTTAGTGCAAACAATATAATTTCCAATAAAGAATTAGCGGTAACTGCATATCCCAATCCTGCAAATACCAGTTTTGGCCTGAGGCTTGAAGGGGGAACAAATGAAAAAGTGATGATCGTGGCTACAACTATTGATGGCAAAACAGTTTATACTGCGGGCGGTAATTCAAACCAGCAATATAATTTTGGTGCCAGTTTCGCTACCGGCCTTTATATCCTCAAGATTACGCAGGGGAATGTTGTTAAAACACTAAAGCTGATAAAAATAAAATAATCGCTTAACAGAAAAAAGGAAAAAATACCGGTTGCAATGCAACCGGTATTTTTTTGCATCAGCAGGAATGAGTTGTAAAAATCACTTCCCGAATTTTTGTTTCAATTGTGCCAGCGCATCATTCATTGTTGGCTCCTGTGCAGGCTTATTGACTCCTGTGCCATGAAGCGGCTTTCCATTAAATGTATTGCGTTTATTTTTTACAGGAGGTTCTTCGGTTTGTTTGATAGAGAGTGCGATCCGTTTCCTGGCAGCATCCACTTCCAATACTTTTACTTTTACCTGTTGGTTTAGCTTCAATGCTTCATTTGGATCTGTGATATAGGTATTCGAAATTTCAGAAACATGCACCAGCCCATCCTGCTTTACCCCAATATCTACAAAGGCACCAAAGCGGGTGATGTTTGTTACCACGCCTGGTACTTCCATGCCAACCTTTACATCATCCATGCTGTAGATATTTGCAAATTCAAAAGCCTGTACTTCACTCCGGGGATCAAGGCCGGGTTTTTTCAGTTCATTTAAAATATCTTTTATCGTGAGCTCACCGATTGTTCCGGTTGTGAATCTTTTGGGGTCGATATTTTTCAGCAACGGTTCGTTACCTATCAGGGCCTTCACCTCTACTGATAATTCTTTTGCCATAGCCTGTACTACCGGATAGGCTTCTGGATGCACGGCACTTGCATCCAAAAGGTCTTCCCCTTCCTTGATCCGTAAAAAACCGGCGCATTGTTCATAGGCCTTGCCGCCTAATCTTGGCACATCCAGCAACTGTTTACGGGTAGAAAATTTGCCTATGTCATTCCTGTATTTAATGATGTTTTCTGCCAGCGTGCTGCCAATACCGCTTACATAACTCAGCAGGTGTTTGCTTGCAGTATTCAAATTCACTCCCACATTATTTACACAACTGACTACCGTTGCATCAAGTCTTTCTTTTAACCGGAACTGGTTAACATCATGCTGGTACTGTCCCACGCCAATACTTTTTGGATCAAGCTTTACCAATTCCGCCAGGGGATCCATCAATCGCCGCCCAATGCTCACAGCACCACGCACGGTAATGTCTTCATCTGGAAATTCCTCCCTTGCTATGGCTGATGCAGAGTAAATAGAGGCACCATCTTCATTCACTAAAAATACAGGGAGGCCAAGGTTTAGTTTTTTAATGAACTGTTCCGTTTCTCTTCCGGCTGTGCCATCGCCAATGGCAAATACTGCTATGCCATATTGCTGCACCAGGTTTTTAATCTTTATTTCTTCTGCCTGCACCCTGTTGGCCTCATGTGGAAAGATGAGATCTGTTTTTTGCAGTGCACCTTTTTCATCCAGGCACACTACCTTGCAACCTGTTCTGTATCCCGGGTCAATGGCTAAAATTCTTTTGCTGCCTAATGGCGATCCCAGTAATAACTGCCGGAGATTTTCTGCAAACACATTGATGGCTTCTTCATCGGCTTTTGTTTTCAACGCAGTCCTGAACTCTGTTTCAAGGCTTGGCTGCAGCAACCTGCGATAAGCATCTTTGATGGCTTTGCGCACCTGGTCGCTGCAGGTACTCATGCCTTTTATGTATAGTTCATCAATCATTTCCAGTGCTTTTTCTTCCGCCGGCGAAATGGCCATGCGCAAGTAGCCTTCTAAAAATCCACGAAACAACGCCAGTATCCTGTGTGATGGGGCTTTTGAAATGAGTTCACTAAAATCAAAGTAATCTTTGTATTTGATGCCTTCTGTTTCTTTATCCGTTACCACTTTACTTTGAAGTGTTGCTTCCTGTTCAAATAATTTACGCAGCTTTGACCTTACCGCTGCATTTTCATTTATCATCTCTGCAATGATATCCCTTGCACCCTGTAAGGCAGTTTCTGCATCCGTTATCTTTTCATTTATAAAGGTTGTTGCTTCCGCATGCAGGTCAATATCCCTCTGTTCCAGCAATAGATTGGCCAATGGTTCCAGCCCATTTTCCCTGGCGGTTTGTGCCTTCGTTTTTCTTTTAGGTTTGTAGGGCAAATAAATATCTTCCAGTTCTGCCAGGCTGGTTGCTGTATTGAGTTTCTCCTGCAACACCCCTGTCATTTTCTCCTGTTCTGTAATGGTCTTTTCAATAAATGCTTTTCTTTCTGTAAACTCCTTTAAAAACCTGGCTTCATCCTGTATGAGCTGGATCTGTACCTCATCCAAAGCGCCGGTTTTATCTTTACGGTAACGGGCTATAAAAGGAATCGTGCTGCCTTCTTCCAGTAAGGCCAGCACTGCTTCTACCTGCAGTAATTTAAGGTTAAGTTTTGCAGCTATGGGTTGTATAAATGAGGACATAATTTTTTATTTGGTGTGCGAAAGTAATCCTGTGTAACGGAATAAAAAATTGTAAAATTCAAAAACATTTTTATTAAAGCCGGAGTATTTCCCTTTTCGTTCCCCCTCCCTTGCAGCAAATGAAAAAAGGGCTGATATTATTTGCATTTTGAAAATATAATTTCTACTTTGTTTTTCATCTGTTCCCGGTATAACTCCACTCTGTTTTTTTAACTTTTTAAATTTTAACAATGAAAAAATTTGTTTGCCTCTGCCTTCTATTGCCATTGATTGGTATAGCGCAGAAAAAAAATGTCATTAACGCCAACCGGGTGTTTCCGAAAGTAGACAAGGTGCTTGAATTTGAAAAAGCACTGTCGGCACATGCACAAAAATACCATACCGGCGATTGGAAGTGGCGGGTGTTTGAAATTCAGTCCGGCCCCGACGCCGGTGGTTACCATATTACTGAAGGCCCCGCCAGTTGGGAAGGGATTGATGGCCGTGGCAACCTGGGTGATGAACACAATACAGACTGGAACAAGAATGTGGCTGCCTATCTTACAGACAGGGGGAGCAGCGCTTATTCTGTTTACCAGGACACTTTAAGTTCAGTTGCATTAACTGACTACACCAAGATGATTAACATCAATCATTTGTTTCCTAAGATCGGGTGGGGGTATAAATTGAGGGAAGTAATTGCCAAATTTAAAAAAGTGTGGGAAGCTGGTGGGGAATCAGTTGCTGTTTATGTAGCCAGTTCATCCGGGCCTGCCCAATATTCCCTGGTAACAAGGTACAAGCAGGGGTTAAAAGAAAGGGAGGATGGTTTCAGAAAACCATTTAAAGACCGGTACGAAGCAATGTACGGGGTAGATTCCTGGGATAATGTGGCTGATGTTTACCGCCAGTATGTAGATAATAGCTGGAGTGAGCTGCTGGCTTTCCGTGCAGACCTCAGTTCAAAATAACGGAACAGGATATCCTGAATTAAGAAAAGGGAATATTGAATGGTGAAATGTAAAAAAACTTTTTGCCGTTTGATATTCCCTTTTTCCTTTTTAAAATGAAATATTACAAACTGAGTGCAACCCTTTTTTCCGGGTGCTGTTCTGCAAAAGAAAAAATGCTGTTGCGGATAGTATCGTTATCAGCATAAGGCTGCAGGAAGTTTTTCAACTCAGTTGCAGAAGTAACCGTTTGCGATGCAGGAAGGTACCCCATGCCCCAAAAATTACCCCTTTCCACCAGCAGGTATAATTTTTCATCTTCTTTAATACCATCATCCATTACGGCAAATGTGGGCAATTGTTCTTCCAGTGCTTTCAATGCTTTTTTTATTTTCCCATTATAGATTTCCGGAGGGTCGATACATGCAAGCTCCGTTTCGGTAAAAGCTGTTTTATTGATAAAGCATAATTTTTCATGCAAATCAAATTCTTCTATGATCTTTTTCAGCATCACCAGGCCTTCATTCAGCAGGTTAAAGCTGTATAAAAAGGGGAGGTTCTTTTTTTTCTTATCGATGGCCAGCCGCATATAGCCCCGGTTGTCTTCAAACTTATACAGTGCAAACTTTTGCTGAGGCTGTTTTTGGCTCACATTGTATTTTGGCCAAAGCCTTTTTATTTCTGCACTCTCCAGCACGATGGCTTCCAGTTCGGTAGCGCAGGCTGTACAATTTACTTTGCTGATGGTACGTAAAAAGTTCTGCCGTTTCCTGTCGGGGTCGTTCTGCGTAAAATGACTGCTCACTCTTTTACGGATGTTCACTGCTTTGCCAACATAAACAATTTTGTCTTTGGCGTCTAAAAAATAATACACACCCGGGCAGGATGGTAATTGCTGGATATCTTTTTTTGTCAACTGCAGCGGCAGCCATTGCTCCGCAGAAGTTTTTTTCAGCATTTGCTCAATATGAACCAGCCCATTATTGTTGAGGCAATGTTCTAATAATTTTACGGTGGCTTTCGCATCCCCGCCTGCCCTGTGCCGGTTATCGATGGGCAATTGTAACGACCGGCATAAATTACCCAGGCTGTAAGAAGGCAGGCCGGGAAAAACTTTCCTGCTCAATCTCACGGTGCATAATTTTTTTGCCGCCAGTTCAAACCCCGCTGCTTTTAAATGGTGTTTTACAAAAGAGTAGTCGAAGTTTACGTTGTGGGCGATAAAAATCTTATCGTTCAGCAGTTCATACAACTTGTCCGCAACCTCTTCAAATACAGGGGCACCTGCCACCATAAAATTATCAATACCTGTTAAGGCAGTGATGTAGTGGGGGATACCCTGGTTGGGGTTGATAAGGGTTTCAAAGTGCTGCAGTATCTTTTCTCCGTCATGTATATATACTGCTATCTCAGTGATGCCATTGGCTGAGGCATACCCTCCGGTGGTTTCTATATCTACTATTGCATACATGGGACACCAAATGTAAGGATACTAAATTGATTAGTAATGCAATTTCTGTTTCATCCCATGACGCAAAAAAGTAATGCTGCAAAGTTTTCTTAGCTACTTTGCCCGCTGGCAGCATTGCGTGGAATATATTTGTTGTACCTAAAACAACATTAATGCCTGCAGCACTTACTATAACCTCCATCGAACTTTATGCCTCCAGGATAAAGCTACGGGAACCCTTTATCATCTCGCTTGGCCCGTTAACTCATGCCGAAAATGTAATTGTCATCATTAAAACAAATGAAGGCATTACCGGCACTGGCGAGTGCAGCCCTTTTATGACCATCAATGGGGAAAGTATGGAAACAGGTATGGTAACAGGCCGCTACCTGGCAACGGTTTTAAAAGGGAAAGACCCCCTGGATATAGAAGCCTGCCACAAAGCCATGAACAGCGTCATTTATGCCAACAGCAGCATCAAGAGTGCTTTTGACATGGCGCTGTATGATATCGCTGCACAGTATGCAGGCGTTCCGCTCTATGTTTTTTTGGGCGGAAGCAATAACAAAACACTGATCACCGATTATACCGTGAGCTTTGACAAGCCAGAGAAGATGGCATCTGATGCAGCTAAAATAAAGGCCAATGGTTTCCAGGTAGTGAAAGTAAAACTGGGCGGTACCAAAGAAGATGATATTGAACGCATCAGGCAAATAAGGGCAGCCATCGGTAATGAATTACCCTTGCGCATTGATGCCAACCAGGGATGGAATACTACTGAAGCAATTGCTATTTTGAATGCACTGGCACCATTCCATATCCAGCATTGTGAAGAACCGATACCAAGATGGAATTATATGGAACTGCCATTGATACAACAACAAAGCCCGATAAAAATTATGGCCGACGAGAGTTGCTGCGATGAACATGATGCCAAACGATTGCTTGATATTGGCGCCTGCGATTATTTTAATTTAAAACTGGGGAAATCATCCGGCATTTTTGTAGCGGAAAAAATAATCCGCCTGGCAGAAGAGAAGCGTATCGACATCCAGATTGGAGGTTTCCTTGAATCCAGGCTGGGCTTTACTGCCGCGGCGCATGTGGCATTAAGCAGTGACCGCATTGTTCATTGTGATTTTGATACGCCACTGATGTTTGAGGAAGATCCGGTGAATGGGGGTATTGGTTACAGTGATAAAGGGGAGGTTACTGTGCCTGAAGCAGCAGGGTTGGGGGCAGGTTTTGAAGAAAGCTATTTGCAAAGGCTGGAGAAAATAGTTATGTAAGGTGTACGCCGTTATGAATTTCCCTCATTTTATGTAAATACTTATTAATTGCAAACTCCGACATTGACCTAAACCATACGAAATTCACTGATATTGTATAGTGCAGTAAAGTTATAAAAGCGGAATCTCTCTGGATTTCAATTTAAATGTTTGCAGCAGGACAGGTAATTTTTGCATAATTTCCATTTTACAAAATCAATACTTAATATTGTATAGACCGAACTTGTATTTAAGTTTCAAATTAATCTGCAATGACAAAGCTACCTGCTTCCTTGATTGCCATTATCATTTGCATTGGAGTACAAAATGTACAGGCGCAAAGTTTCACTCTTACCATTGCTTCTCCGGCAGCAAACAGCGTTTCAGATAGTGTACTTGACATAAATGTGCAGTATTATACTTCTACATACGAGCTGTTAAGAATTACGGCTGTTACCGAAGGCCGCATTGACACCCTCGCCAATGCAGGTAACGGGGGAGGATATATTAATTTTAATGGCTCTATTAATATTTCAGGCCTTATGCAAGGCAATACTTACCGGTTAAAAGTTACCTGCCGGGATGTTTTGGGTAATGAAAAAACCGATTCAGTTAATTATATTTACATTACGCCTCCGGCAGCCAAAATAATATCCCCTTTAGCCGGAGCAGACATATGGCCAACGCTTCACATAAAAACAAGTCACACTGGTTTTGACACTTGTACTTCAAAAGTAACCGTATCAATATCTTCGCAAACAGTTTTTACATACACATCTGTATTTAATGATATTGACACAACAATTACATTAAGCAACAGCTTGAACGGCAGCGGAGATGTCGCCCTTACAGTAACTGATAAATGGGGCCAGTCAAGAACTGCATATAGCCAAATTTTAGCAGACAATTATCATGGCTATCCGTATTTAACTCCTGTATATACCGGTTCCGGAAAAATACTTGACTACAATTACAATAAAATACTTGAAGCAAGGAATACTGCTTTATATATTGTTGATAGTGGGTTTCAGACATCCTCTGTTATATCCGGTACATATTACATATCTTCTTCCCCCAGCGGCAATCTTACACCTTACGGCGCAATATGGAACGGCTACGAATGGACAAATGGTGTTTTGCGTACGCATTTATATTCAGGCTATGCAGGCAACTATGCAACCTATAAGGCTATTTGGTTTGATACCTCTGGGGGTGGATCTGGCTACGGCCTTTACAGAAGAGATTTGGGCAGCAGGACAGATATAGAGATTTACCATAATTATGATCCCCCGCCATTTGAGTCTAACAAAGTTGATCCCAGGGGCAGTGTTATTTTTTATAATGGGGATAATTCAGCAATGAGTAGATATAAAGTTAACGGCGGCACTGGCTATATAGCTACCGCCAATGCGCCATACACATTCAGCGGTTCGCTCCTGTACGGCGATACCGTTTTATATTCGGTATTTTATGTAGAAAACCCTGTTTCATCAAAGATCTATTTTAATAATGGCATCAATAATTCCATACTGAGCGAATTCAACAATACCGTTTATTCTTTTTATAAAGTTTCAGGTAAATACATTGCATATCCAAAACTGGGCACTACCAGCCAATTGCAGGTTTGGTTAAGGGATAGCACAGGAAACAGTGTTCAAAAAACTTTCTTTGGCAATGATAGTTATATTGCAGGGGTTAACCCAAATGGCGATATCCTGTTTAATAATAGCAATAAATGTTATTATCTTAAAAAAGACAGTATAAATCCAAAAGAAATAGGAACTGCCCTTTCTTCGCCTTTTTATAAGGATAATACATGGTTTGTAATTAAAGATAATTCGCTGTATAAGATAAATGTTAATGCTTTCCGCACCATTGCTGCAGGCAACTGGAGCAATCCTGCAAATTGGCAAAATGGAGCAGTGCCATCGCCCGGTGCAGATGTAATAATTACCACCAGCATTATTGCAGACACTAATGTAACCTGCAATACATTGAATGTAGTATTACCGGGGAGCATAACAGTACTGCCGGGAGTTAATTTGATAGTACTGCATTAAACCCGGATTTTGCAGTTGAAATCTATTACGAGAAAAAAATGCTTCAAACACAGGCATTTGCTTGATTTTTTGATCTCACCATAGTTCACTATGTTTTCGACCAA
>JAYVUL010000271.1:0-3271 GCA_043787935.1 Chitinophagaceae bacterium
GCTTTACAAAATCAATTCCGTCAACACCCGCTTGATTATACAGAAGGTTTGGAGTACACCATTAAAAGTTGCCTTCAGCAGGTGGGTACTTCTGTTGCAGCAAGTATAAAAGCCATTTCTGTAGACACTACTGGTTCAACGCCGGTAGCAGTTGATGCAACAGGCACACCTTTAGCAATGCTGCCCGCCTTTGAGCAAAATCCCAATGCCATGTTTGTTTTGTGGAAAGATCATACGGGTACAAGGGAAGCAGGGGAAATAAATGAGCATGCCAAAAAATTTGACATCAATTACCTGCAATATGTTGGTGGTATTTATTCTTCTGAATGGTTCTGGGCAAAGCTGTTGCACATCCTTCGTGCAGACGTTGAAGTTAGCAATGCCACCTGCTCCTGGGTGGAGCATTGCGACTGGATTCCCTTTTTATTATCAGGGGGTAAAGATGTGCAGCAAATGAAGCGTGGGGTATGCAGTGCAGGCCACAAAGCCTTATGGAGCGCTGATTTTAATGGCTTGCCGCCGGATAATTTTTTTGCATCCATTGATCCTTTATTAAAGGGGTTCACTAAAAAATTATTTACAAAAACATATACCGCGGCGGAACCTGCCGGTTATCTTTCTGAAGAATGGGCCAATATATTAGGGCTTTCTACAAATGTGGTAATTGGTGTGGGCGCATTTGATGCCCACATGGGCGCTGTAGGCGGACAGATAGAACCATATCACTTAAGCAAGGTAATGGGCACTTCTACCTGCGATATGCTGGTAGCCCCAATGAACGAAGTGCAGGGAAAGCTGATTAATGGCATTTGTGGCCAGGTGCCAGGTTCTGTTATTCCGGGAATGATGGGGATGGAAGCAGGCCAGTCTGCTTTTGGAGATGTTTATGCGTGGTTTAAAAATATACTGGCATGGCCTTTACATGAATTGTTACCAAAGTCTGCACTTATCGACAGCAATACTGCTGCTAAATTAATTGAAGAAACTACCAATAATATCATTGCCCAATTAAGTGCCCAGGCAAACCTAGTGCCATTGCTCGAAAGCAATGAACTGGCGTTGGATTGGCTGAACGGCCGCCGTACACCCGATGCTAACCAACTATTAAAAGGCGCTATTGCCGGGCTGAATTTAGGAACAGATGCGCCAAGGATTTTCAGGGCCATTGCAGAAGCAACCTGCTTTGGGGCCAAAGCAATTGTAGACCGTTTTAATAAGCAGGGCGTGCCGGTAAAAGGATTAATTGGAATTGGTGGCGTTGCAAAAAAATCGCCTTTTATTATGCAAATGATGGCAGATGTAATGGACATGCCAATCCGTATTCACCGGTCGGAGCAGACCTGTGCTTTAGGTGCTGCCATGTTTGCGGCCACCGCTGCGGGTATTTATAATAAAGTAGAAGATGCGATGGAGGAGATGGGGCAGGGTTTTGATGCAACTTATTTTCCTGATAAAACCAAAGTGGATGTTTACAAAAAGCGCTATGAAAGGTATTTGGAATTTGGAAAGTTTGTTGAGACAAATTGATAATTGAATAATTGATAATTGATGAGGAATGCCAGAATTAAATAGTAAATAAATTTTGAAAGTAAAAAATTAATCAATGAATTTGACTACTTTTCATTTTTTCACCATTCACCATTGACCATTCACATAAATGCAATAAATAAACAGGATGAGTAAATACGAGGCAATACAGGAATCTGCTTACGAGGCCAATATGCAATTGCCCAAATTAGGGTTGGTATTGTTTACATTTGGTAATGTAAGCGCTGCCGACAGATCATTAGGTGTGTTTGCCATTAAGCCCAGTGGTATTGCTTATGAAGACCTGTCGCCAAAAAAAATGGTGATTGTTGATTTTGATTGTAAAACAGTAGAGGGTGACCTTCGGCCCTCGTCTGATACTTTGACGCATGCCGTATTGTACAGGCATTGGCAAAATATTGGTGGTATTGCGCATACACATTCAGTTTATGCAACCGCATGGGCGCAAAGCCTGCGGAGCATTCCCATTTTTGGCACCACGCATGCTGACCATACCACAGCCGATATCCCCTGTGCGCCACCCATGAATGATGAAATGATAAAAGGTAATTACGAATATGAAACCGGTTTTCAGATAATAAATGAGCTAAAGGAAAGGGGCCTTACTTACGAAGAATTGGAAATGATACTCGTAGGGAACCATGCGCCATTTACCTGGGGCAAAACACCGCAAAAGGCAGTGTACAATAGTGCCGTTTTAGAATCTATTGCAAAGATGGCTTTACTCACAGAACAGGTAAATGCCAATGCACCAAGGTTAAAAGAGGCATTGATAAAAAAACATTTTGAGCGCAAACATGGTCCGGATAGTTATTATGGGCAAAGCCCCTCCTGACCTCCCCCGGGGGAGGAACAAGGCAGGAGTTCAAAATTTTTAAGTGTCTGCTGAATAGCAGGGAGTGGCGGTTATTGTTGATTAAAAATTTAACATTGATGTGGAAGATAAAATGTTTATTAAAGAAATGAAGTGCCCTCCCTTCTCTTCGGGAGAAGGGAATGAGGGATGAAGCCACAAAAAATAAAATGAACGATGCTAAATTTTAAATAACCGGAAAAGCAAATGAAAAATATTTTCCTTTTATTATTGCTGTGTGCCAGCAATTTTCTGTTTGGACAACAGAAGGATTATACAATACAGGGAGTTGCTTTTACTCAGGTGAAGCTTACAGATAATTTTTGGCTGCCAAGAATTGAAATCAATAGAACAGTTACCATTCCTGCCTCTTTTGAGCGTTGCGAAAGTACAGGGCGGGTAAATAATTTTATTATGGCTGCAAAAAGGAAAGGAAAATTTTGCACCAGGTATCCTTTTGATGATACAGATATTTATAAAACGCTGGAGGGCGCTTCTTTTTCCCTCGCCGTGCATCCCGATGCAAAACTGGAAGCCTATCTTGATTCATTAATAACAATTATCGGCAATGCGCAGGAACCAGATGGTTACCTGTATACCGCCCGTACGATTGATCCCGAAAACGTTGGCCCGTGGCTGGGTAAAGTGCGTTGGGAAAAAGAAAGAGAGCTGAGTCATGAGTTATACAATGCCGGCCATTTGTATGAAGCCGCCGCCGCCCATTTTCAGGCTACAAAAAAAATAAACTTGCTGAACATTGCATTAAAAAATGCCGACCTGGTTTGCGCTGTATTTGGTCCGGATAAAAAACATGTTGCCCCGGGCCATGAAATAGTTGAAATGGGTTTGGTAAAATTGTACCGCATTACG
>JAYVUL010000272.1:0-12880 GCA_043787935.1 Chitinophagaceae bacterium
GGTAACTTTTCACGCTCATCGGGAACAAAATTTTTATACCCGGAAAGATTTTATTTTCTATCTGCCACAAGCCTGTTAATTTTAATAACTATGAGTTTCGAAAAAGAGATCACCGACCATTACAGCAAAGGGCACGAGAAATACCTGCGGAACATTTCAGTTGACTGCATCATTTTTGGTTTTCATGAAAATGAATTGAAAGTACTGTTGCTGCATGCAAAATATGCAGGGCTCTGGGCCTTACCAGGTGGTTTTATTTTGAAGGAAGAGCATATGGACTCGGCTGCAGAAAGGATATTAAAGGAGCGCACCGGGCTGAACAATATTTATATGCAGCAATTTTATGTATTCAGCAAACCTGAACGAAGCACAAAAAAAATCAACCAGCAGTTCCTGAAGAATGTACATATTGATCTTAAAGAAAGTTGGATGTTTGACCGGTTTGTTACCGTTGGCTATACTGCATTGGTAGACTTCACCAAAGTGAAGCCGGTACCTGATGTTTTTTCTGCTGCCTGTGAATGGTTCAATATTCATTCGCTGCCGGAAATGCTGCTCGACCACCGGGAAATTCTGGATACAGCGCTGCAAAACCTGCAGGCAACGCTGAATTACCACCCCATCGGCTACAACCTGCTGCCCGAAAAATTTACGATGCCCGAATTACAAAAGCTGTACGAAACCATCCTCGACAGAACACTGGACCGAAGGAATTTTCAGCGAAAAATTATTGCTACTAAAATTTTAAAGAAACTGGAGGAAAGAAAAACAGGGGTGGCGCACAAAGCACCCAATTATTATAAATTTGATCTGAAGCATTACAAGAAAGCGTTGAAAGGCGGGATGGGATTTGAGTTGTGAAAAAAAATCCCGGCAGCCCGGATCAAATGATTGCAGGCCATTTTATAAAATCAAATTAAATGAAACGGAAAACATTTATCTCTTCCATTTTTCCTGCTGCCTTTGTGTTGCATCCATCACAGCTATTAATGGAAAAGGAAAATACCCCTGCTGAAGTGGAAGCTATAAAGCCAGCCTGTTTAAAAAAAGGAGATACCATTGGAATTACCTGCCCTGCTGGTTTTATAACCACTGAAGACATACAACCTGCCCTGGCAATAATTAAAGACTGGGGCTTTGATGTACTGGTTGGTGAAACGGTAGGCAAAAAAGATTTCTCCTTTGGAGGTACAGATGCAGAAAGATTGGCCGACTTTCAGCAATTGCTGGATAACAAAAAGGTGAACGCAATTTTATGTGCAAGGGGCGGCTATGGCGCTGTACGGATAATTGACCAAATTGATTTTACCACTTTTGCCCGTCATCCAAAATGGATAATCGGCTTCAGTGATGTAACCGTTTTGCACAGCCACATCAACCGCAATTTCGGAGTGGCCACGATCCATTCAAAGATGTGCAACAGTTTTCCAACTGATTGGAACAATGCTGAACCTATGCAAATTGAATCAATCGAAAGTATCCGCCAGTGTTTGGTTGGAGAAAAAATAAATTACAACATTGCACCCAATAGCCACAATAAGGCAGGGCGGGCTTCAGGCATAGTAGTGGGGGGAAATTTAAAAACGATTGAATCATTGGCAGGAAGCAGGAGTGACCTCATTACAAAAAATAAAATCCTGTTTGTGGAAGATACCGGCGAATACCTGTATAGTATTGACCGCATGTTCTGGAATTTAAAACGTACCGGGAAATTAGATCACCTGAAAGGATTGCTCATTGGTGGTTTTAAAACAAAAAAAGAAGAAACGGATGCGGATGCGTTTGGAAAAACACTGGAAGAAATTGTGCTGGAAAAAGTAAAAGCGTTTAACTACCCGGTTTGCTTTGATTTTCCTGTGGGGCACCAGAAAAATAATTTTGCCATCAAATGCGGTGTTACACACCAGCTTACCGTTACACCAACTGCTTGTACTTTAAACGAAATAAAATGATCAACATTCCCCCATACCTGAAAAAAGGCGACTGCATCGGTATTACCTGCCCCGCGGGATACATGGCAAAAGAAAAAGCACAAACCTGTATTGAAACCCTTCAACAATGGGGCTTTGAAGTAATGGTGGGCAAAACGCTGGGCAGCCATTCGGGTAATTATTTTTCAGCAACAGATGAAGAAAGATTAAATGAACTGCAGGCGATGCTGGATGACAAAAGTATCCATGCTATTCTCTGCGGCAGGGGCGGCTATGGTGTTAGCAGAATTATTGACCGGGTAGATTTTTCCCGTTTCAAAAAAAATCCAAAATGGATCATCGGCTACAGCGATATTACCGTTTTGCATTCCCATATTCATACTCATTTAAAAATTGCCACGCTGCACTCCCCGATGGCGGCGGCATTTAATGATAGGGAGAACAAGAATGAGTTTATATTATCGCTGCACAAAGCCATCACCGGCAAAAAAAATACCTACCAATGTGCGGCACACCCATTCAACAGGCAAGGCACTGCAACAGGGGAATTGGTTGGCGGCAATTTATCGCTGCTTGCGCACCTGGTTGGCACCCCGTCAGACATCAACACCAAAAACAAGATCCTTTTTATTGAAGATATTGGCGAATACATTTACGAAATAGACCGCATGCTGATTCAATTAAAGCGCAGTGGAAAATTAGATGAACTGGCAGCCCTGATCATCGGCAGCTTTACAGATATAAAAGATACAGAGCGGCCATTTGGAAAAACGGTTTATGAAGCCATCAATGACATGGTAAAAGAATATGAATATCCTGTTTGTTTTAATTTTCCTGTTAGTCATTCAAGAGAAAATTATGCATTGAAGGTGGGTGCCATGTACGAATTAAAAGCAGGAAAGAAAGTAACCCGGTTATCAGAGCCGTAACAGGGAATCCAGCACCCGGTGAAACAAAGGAAAGTCATTCAGGTTATGATGAGTCCCTCCTTCGACCGCTACAAACTTATCCGTTGGTTTTAAAACTGTTTTCAATTTAGCGGCACAACTATAGCGTATCACGCCATCATCCGTTCCATGAAAAATGGTGATGGGATATTTTACTTGCTGCAAATATTCATTGACCGGAATTTTATAGGCAGCCATGCGGCTGTTGGGGTATATGGGAGCGTAAGTATCAAACAAAGCAGGGATACTGAAGTAGGGTGTTTCAAGTATCAATTGCTTTGCATCCTTTACCGCAGCCAGGTAAGAAGCAATACCAGTGCCAAACGATTTGCCATAAATAATAATACTGTCCTGGTGATATTTTGACAAAGCCAGTTTGTATAACTGCTCTGCCTGCAGGTATAAATTCTTTTCATTTCTTATTCCGACACTTTTACCAAAACCGGGATAATCTTCCATCCACACTTCGTAACCATTGTTGGTAAAGTTGCCGGCAAATTTTGCATAACGCCCGATATTTTCTTTGTTACCATGAAAGTAAATCACCACTCCCTTTCTCAATGAATCTTCAGGAAAAAATTTTACCAGGTTGATAGTGTCTGTTGTATTGATGGGCAGATCCATTTCTTCAAAAGGCACCTCAAATTTCCAGGCAATATTTCTTTTGATCACGGTGGGGTGAAATAAAATATAATCCTGCAGGTAAAATAGAGCAAGACCAATCACTGCATACAGCAATAAAGTTACTTTGATCCATCGGAATAAAATTTTCATTCTGTTACTGTTCATAATAGTACTCATATTTAAATGCGCTTTCAAAGCTTCCCTTGGGGAATTCAGGGGGCTAATATATCCCTAATAAAATTATGGTACTCCGGAAACGAAGGCAGGTTATTGTGCCCGCCACCATGTATGCGTATCAAGGTAATTTTTCTTGGACTAAGTGCCTGTAATTTTTCACTCTGGCTGATGGGTATCAACCAGTCTTTGGTGCCATGCAAAATATAGGTATGGCAATTTACTTTTGGCAGCCATTTGTCTGTACGGATGTGAAAACGCAATACAAAACGCATGGGCAGTATGGGCAACAATCGCTGTACTGTTTTTCTAAAGCTGTAATAAGGTGCGTCTAAAATTAAATAGCGGGGTTTGTTATCGCAGGCAATTTTGGCTGCAAAGCCACTGCCAAGGCTTCTCCCATATACCAAAATATGGTTTTCATGGTAAGTAGCAGTAAGGGTATCATACACAAACTGCATATCGTTCATCATATCTTTTTCGCCCCGCTTTCCGGTACTCTTACCAAAGCCACGGTAATCCACCAGCACTACATCATATCCATACCTTGAAAAATCTTTGGCATATTTTGCCCAGCCTTTTATACTGCGGCTGTTGCCATGAAAATACAATACAAGGCCCTGTGGCTTAGGTACAAAAAAATGCAGCCCGTTAATGCGTACACCTTCTTCCACCTCAAAAAATAATTCTTTAAAGGGTACATCATACTGGTAGAGAAAATTTTGTTTGAGTTTTTCGGGCTTAAAAATAAAACGCTCCTGGAAAAGATAGGCAAGCCCGAGTAAAACCAGGTAGCCAATAATGATATAGAGGAGCACTGAAGCCAAATGAGGTTAATTCTTTTTTTGTGGTGCTGGAAAAAAAATTTAATTCTTAGACCTGCTTATTAGAGAAACGGTTTTAACAGCTTTATTAAAAGTTATTATTTACTTAGTAGAAATCAGTTTCATAAACACTACAACTTTATTACCCTCACTAATAAAAAAATGCTCCACCAGCTGAATAATTTTACCTGTTTTTCCTTTTTCTTTAGCTGGTTATTCAGGGTTAAATTTTAATGATTTTAAACAACCAGAATTAATAAAAAAAAGGATTTCTGCTATTAATACTTCATTATAAATTGACAACTTTATAAACCCACTTTTAAATCCCCCCCGGCAGCCACAGTAACAATGGCGGAAGGGTTTATTTGAATTGTTTTACAATGAGCAATTATGCCATTTGCAATTGAAGGAGAAAATGGCGTACCGGCAGGGATCAATACATCATTGTTAACAGTTGGTACAATGCCAGATGACCAGTTGGCCGGCAGGTTCCAGGCTGTACTAACGTTACCCACCCAACGATACGTATTACTTACCAGAGTGCCCCCAGTAAAATCAACTTCATTATCGAGACTCCAGGCTCCGTTTGCATCCAAACTCCGGATCCCTAATTTATGAGCACCATTTAGCACCGTGGAAATATCAGCATCAAAAATAACGCTGGGTATATCTGCTGCACTTGTGATGGTAATTGGCGTGCCTCTGCCATAACCTGGGTCAGTATCTATAAAATACTCCATCCTTGTAATAAGGGGCTGAGAGGGTGCGCTATTGCCTGTATAAGGCTTAAGAAAAATCCATTTATTATCCAGGCTCCAGGCACCATTGGCATCTCGGCTTCGTACCCCTACAATATGTACCCCTTGTGATAAAGAAATAAGAGAAATATTTATTGCAAGCCCGGCAATATCCTTTGCCTGTGAAATGCTGATAGCAGTTCCATTGCCATATCCGGGATCGTTATCCAAATACCATTCTACCCGATTGATGTTGGGTTGTGTGCTGGCAATAGTGCTGTAAGGTTTTACAAACAGCCATTTGTTATCAAGGCTCCAGGCACCATTGGCATCCCTGCTTCTTACCCCTGCAATATGCACCCCCTGTGTTAAAGGAACTATATCAATGTTGAAAGAAAGTCCAGGTAAATCCTGGCTGGCAGCAATCGGCAAAGCCGTTCCATTGCCATATCCTGGATCGTTATCCAAATACCATTCTACCCGATTAATATTGGGTTGTGTGCCGGCAATGGTGCTGTAAGGTTTTACAAACAGCCATTTGTTATCAAGGCTCCAGGCGCCATTGGCGTCTCTGCTTCTTACCCCTGCAATATGCACCCCCTGTGTTAATGGAACTATATCAATGCTGAAAGAAAGTCCAGGTAAATCCTGATTGGAAGAAATCGCTAATGCATTTGCATTGCCATATCCAGGATCGTTATCCAAATACCATTCTACCCGATTGATATTGGGTTGTGTGCTGGCTATAGTGTTGTAAGGTTTTACAAAGAGCCATTTATTATCAAGGCTCCAGGCGCCAGTAACATCTCTGCTTCTTACACCAACAATATGTACGCCTTGTTGCAATGGTACCAAATCAATATTAATAGTAGCTGTTGCATTTGTAGTGCCACTAAAACTTAGATTGGTAGCGTTACCAAAGCCAGGATCTGTATCCAAAAAATATTCCATTTTATTGATAGCAGGAGTTTGTGCAGTCACAAAAAATACAATCCCCTGGAGAAGAAGGAAAACTAACAACCGGCATTTTACAATGCAGCGATTGTATGATATTATTAATCTCATGTTTGGTTATTTATAAAAAATCCAACATAAATAATTCTTCAAAAAATCAATTGTTAAGCAGTAATAATTTGCTTAATTATTTCCCCGTGTACTTACATTTATCTGGATGGTATTGCCTGGCGGATTGTTTCCCTGTGGTGAACTCAGCAGGTAGATACTGGGTATTGCTGGCACCATTCCCAACTTATAAGGGGAACTACCTGCAAACATTCCAATTGCTGTGCCACCCGCTCCTACCGTTAATGCAGGGCTGCCAGCTTTAAGCTTATACCTGGCATCTGCACTAAAGGAACCTATTGCAGGAAAGCCATCAAAAATATTTGCGGCATTGGCAAAAGGAGTTATTACATTTCCTGAGCCTGATCCTGAACCCCATGCTTGAGAACCTCCTGATCCAGTTTGCAAAGCCATATTATTATTAAAAACAGTGTTACTTGCATTGGAAAAATCAAAAAGATTATAATTAGAAGCTAAACTTGTACTATAATAACATAGTAAAATATTATTTTGAAAAAGATAGGCACCTCCACCAAGGTAAATACTGTTGCTGGTTGAGAAAGTGCTTGCCCCTCCATTTGCTGGAGCAACTAATGTATTATCATAAGTCCAAACATTGTTACTGATATTGCCACTATAGGTGTTTAACGGAGCTGTAGAAAAATATGCAATTAAATTGTTACTGATATTCATATTGGTAACGCTGCTGCCGTTTGCATAATAATTACGAAAATCAAGCCGGTAATTTTCCAATAATTGAATATTAGTGTTAGAAGTCACGCTATTGGCAGCCACTATGTAAACTTGAATCTCCCTGTTCCTTCTTATAGTAATATTATTAGCAGAAATATAAATAGTTCCATTTTCAAGTCCCATTACTTCCGAACCATCACTGCCAGCATTAAAAGTTAAGCTATTAATACTCACCGTTCCAGCAAACGCCTGAAGGCTGCTGTTGCCTTTGGGGGTGCTGTTTGGATCGAGCCAACTACCAGGGCCAATTACGATTACTTTTTTTGTAAATATCTGGCTAATGGCAGGGATACCCGGAAATACAAGAATGGTATCACCTGCAGCACATGCAGTATAGGCAAGTGCAAATGTAGAATAGTCTACTCCGCTAATAGGGCTTGCAAAAAAACCAACCCTGCGAATAGATGCTTGAGAAGCCTGGCCAATAAAGGTTACAACCAAAAATAGCAGAAGATACTTTTTCATTTTGACATGATATTTAGAATTTTTTTAAAAAAAATAAACAGCAATTATAGATTTGTACAATTAAAAGACAGAAAATATTGGATGGAACCAAATGCGATGAAATTAAAAAGAAATTGGAAGTTAAAAGTACAAATATTTATGAAGAAGGGAAATAGAAACTATAATAATAGTATTGGAGATTACCGGCAAAAAAGCCCTGGCAGTATAATACATTCAATAAAAAATAAAATAAGAGGGTTTATAGGAAATGCAGGCATGAAACAACGGGTGAACTATTAATATTAATCTTTAAACTTTAAAGCAAGTTCCACCTCCTTCTTCCACGCCTCTGTTCCCCCGATAAGATTGATCAAATTTGTAAAAGGAAATTTACCCTGTAGCCGCTGAATGGCAATCTGGCTGCGGATACCTTTGTGGCAATAAATAATAACAGGCTTGTGTTTTTCTATGAGCTCAGCCTGTTGGGTGATTTGAGACAATGGGATAAGCTGGCCGCCAATATTAAAGGCAGCATGTTCATCTGCCTCCCTTACGTCTACCAGTTGAAAATCAGCCTTATTGTTTACCAGTTGCAACTGTTCCCCGGCGGTTATACTTTTCATATCCTCAATACCCGCTAAAGGGCGGGGCGTTTTTATTAAATAGTATCAAGTGACTGCAGCAATAACCAATAACAGTAGATTTTCAGCAGATGCTTAAATAAAAAATATCGCATCCCGGCCGTTTATGGGTCAGGGGTTTTACAGTTCTTCCTCCTCCTCTGTATACACCCTTTTCATTTTCAGTTTACTTACCGGTGCCACTATCAATGGATACTTCTCTACTGTTACATTACTTTGCTGCAGTCCAAAGCCTTTTTCTTCACTTAGTGATAATTCCTTTATCCAAAAATATAATTGCATGATAAGCCTTTCTGCAAATGGCAGCTCATTATCCTGCGAAAGAAATTTTTCCATCACCACAAACTGAAAATCGCCCACCACATTATTGCGTTGCTGGCTTTCGTACCGGCTGGTAACATTCACTTCTTTATTGGCTACCAGTTCTTCCACCACTTTTTTAAACATCAGGTTTACCCTTGGCGCCACACGAAAGCCCAGCCTGAATTCCACCCGGATAATATCATTGGGTATAATGTGCTCCACCACATATTCGCAGGTATAGGGATCATCCAGTGTATCCACATGTACAAACCAAAAAATGTCGGCACGTTTGGGTTTGCCGCTCAGGATAGAATAGATGATCTTATGTTCAATTTCTTTAGGGTTATTGGCGCTTGTCATATACACCAGGTGAGTGGCATATTTTGGCACTGTTAAATCATTGCTCAGTTCTTCCAGCTTTGGAATGTATTCCTCCATGCGTACAAATTCCACATACCTGTTTTTAATTTTCCGGCTTCGGAACCATACATACATTACCACAAACAAAGCACCTCCCACCATCAGGGCCACAAAGCCACCGTGAGGGAATTTGTCCAGGTTGGCTACCAGGAAACTTCCCTCCAGGCCAAGGTAAACAGCAAGGTATAAATAGATTAATACAGGCGGCCTTCTTTTTGACACCAGGTAATTAGCAAACAAAATAGAAGTGGATAACATGCATAAGGTAATGGCAAGCCCGTACGCTGCTTCCATAGCACTGGATGACTGAAAGATCAAAACAATCGTACAGCAACCAACAAATAACAAGGTATTGATACCCGGGATAAACAACTGCCCTTTTGCCTCAGACGGATAATTGATCTTCATTCGTGGCCACAGGTTAAGACGGATGGCCTCACTAATTAAGGTAAACGAACCGCTGATCAATGCCTGGCTGGCAATGATGGCTGCCAATGTTGCGATTACCAGCCCCACCAGGCGAAACTGCTCCGGCATTACCCCATAAAAAGAATTGAAACCACCCTTAATAATTTCATCTGTAATAATATGGCCATTATGGTGAGACAATAACCAGGCACCCTGCCCGAGATAGTTTAGTATAAGGCAGCTTTTTACAAATATCCAGGAGTAGCGGATATTGGCCCGGCCGCAATGGCCCAGGTCGCTGTACAATGCTTCGGCACCTGTGGTACACAGGAATACGGCACCCAATACCCAAAAGCCCTTTGTTGCTGCCCCTGTGGGCCCGCTTTTGAAGGTGCTGGAAAGTAATTCAAATGCATAATAAGGATTAAACGCCCTGAATATATGCAGGTCGTCGGTAAAATGAATGATGCCAAAAACCGCCAGCATACTGAACCACACAATCATGATAGGGCCAAATAATTTTCCAATGGAAGCAGAGCCATACCGTTGTAAAAAAAACAACAAGGCCATTATGCCGAGCACAATGTAAACCACCTCCGTTTGCGTTACGTTTTTAAACGTATCAATTTGCTTTAGCCCTTCTATGGCCGAAGTAACAGAAATCGGCGGCGTGATCATGCCATCTGCCAGCAAGGCTGCCCCACCGAGCATGGCCGGTATTACCAGCCATTTTTTTTGCCGTCTTACCAAAGTATATAACGAAAAAATTCCTCCTTCACCCCTGTTGTCTGCTTTAAGGGTAAGTATCACATACTTTATGGTGGTTTGCAGTGTTAATGTCCAGATGATGCAGGAGAGCGCCCCGATGATAAGCACCTCATTAATCTCTTTACCATTAATAATTGCATTTAAAACGTACAGGGGTGAGGTACCGATATCGCCGTAGATAATTCCTAAAGCAATCAGCAGGCCGGCTGCTGACGCTTTATTAGCTTGTTTTGACACTGCAAAAAATTTAATTTAAAAAATATCCTGCCACCAGCTGTTTTAACTTATACAGGATATTCCGTACAAATGTATAAGTAAAACAAATATGGATAACGGCTGTTGCAATTAATTATTGAATTAAGCCGAAACTGAAGTTGATTCCATCGCATTTAAGCAGGTACCAGTTGCGGGTAACAACAATTAAGGCATCCATTTGTTACCTGCATATCATGATGGCTGCTACGCCGCAGTGAATAAAAAGCATCATTCCTTTTACCAACAAACACTATTTTCGGGCATGAATAAAATTGTACTGATAACAGGCGCTACCTCCGGCATTGGAGAGGCCTGTGCAAAAAAATTTGCTGCAGCCGGGTACCACCTCATCATCACCGGCAGAAGAAAGGAGCGATTGCTGCATTTGAAAACAGCAATGCAAAAAGCGTATGCGGTAAACGTATTACCATTTGTTTTTGATGTGCAGGACCGCACTGCGGTGGAAGAAATACTCGGCAACCTGCCCGAGGAATGGAAGCAAATAGATATACTCATCAACAACGCCGGCCTGGCTGCCGGAAGGGATTCTTTTGAAAATGCCAGTATGGACGATTGGGAAACCATGCTCAATACCAATGTGCATGGATTGCTGTATGTAAGCAAAGCCATTGTGCCTTACATGATTGCCAATAAAAAAGGCCATATCATCAACATGGGTTCCATTGCAGGCAAAGAAGTATACGAAAAAGGAAATGTGTATTGTGCCAGCAAGTTTGCCGTAGATGCCATCAGCAAAGCCATGCGTATCGATCTGCTTCCGCATCAGATCAGGGTTACCAGTATCAACCCCGGTGCAGTGGAAACGGAGTTTGCACTGGTGCGCTTTAAAGGTGATGAAGGGCAGGCAGCAGCCACCTACAAAGGCCTGCAACCCCTCACCGGCGCGGACATTGCCGATACCATATTTTACTGCACCCAACTGCCTGCACATGTATGCATCAACGACCTGGTGATCACCTGCACCCAACAGGCAGGCACTTATTATTTTCATAAAAACACCTGAAGCAATGGTACAGCGGAAGCATAAAGTGCTTCCGATACATTATTGCAAACAGCATTTTTTGTTGTTGCCACATTGCTGACCACCCCCTTTTCCGGCATGTCATTTTTGGTCATTCATGTGCAAATAAATAATTTACCCACAACTGCAACACTCCTGAAATAATATAACTTTTTTTACGTTTATGATGCTTGGTTGCTACAATCAAAGAAGGCCGGGACGTATTTGTTAAATGACAAAACGGGTCCAGGAAAAAACTTACTTTGTATTACAATCTGGTCAATAATTTTTTATCAATGAAAAATTTCACTCTCTTCTCTGCTCTATTCCTTTTGTTTACGGTGCAGGCATACGCACAAAACGATATTATCCGCAGGGCTTCCTGCTCAGATGAAAGCATCCTGAAGCAGGCAGACAGCGTTAAAAAAGATTTTATATCACAGGGTTTTGTGGTGGTAAAGGAAGCCTCTATGCAAATGGAAAGCGAATATGAAATGGCGATACTGGTGCCATTAACAGAAGGCAGTTTGTATCATTTTATTTTTATCGGCGATGTCAGCTCCAGGCTGTACGAAGTAAGGATGTACGACTCTGATGAAAAGCAGGTGATCTATCAAAAGAAATTGTGGGGCGACGTAGATGGCAATGTGATCAACTTCCCCTACATCCCCAAATTTTCAGAATTCTATGCCATCCGGCCGGTACAGGTAAACAAGAAAAAGAAAAATTTGTGCGGGTATGTGATGCTGTTGAAAAAAGTAAAATAAGATTTTTTACCGCCTGCCGGTAAAAGTATTCCCTGGTAATAATTTTTTCCTTCAACTACTAAAGCAGGTACGCTTTGCTGGTAGCAGGGCAATACCCGGGCGACTGTTTATTTCACCCGGAAAATATTAAGCTTCTTTATTCCGGATATAGATCAGCTTGGTGCCGCCTTTTTCCGTTTCCCTTTTATCTATTTCAAATTGTGGCAATGACTTAAACAAGGGCGTTAGTTTTTGAAAGCCATAATTACGCGGATCGAAATCGGGCTGTTTTTTAAGGAGCAGGTTTCCCACATCGCCTAAAAATGCCCAGCCATTTTCGTCACCCAGGTCGTTGATGCTGGAAACAATTAACTGGAGTGTCTTCTTATTGAGTTTATCCACTACAGTTTTTGGTGCCGCTTTGGGGGCAGTTTTATCTGGAGCAGCAATATTCTCCACCACATCAGGTATGGCAATTACTTCCAGGTAAATAAATTTATCGCAGGCTGCAATAAATGGATTGGGTGTTTTCTTTTGCCCGATGCCGAACACTTTCATCCCCGCTTCCCTCAGCCTGGTGGCCAGCCGGGTGAAGTCACTATCGCTGGATACAATACAAAAACCATCCACTTTTCCTGAATACAATACATCCATTGCATCAATGATGAGGGCACTGTCGCTTGAATTTTTTCCGCTGGTATAGCTGTATTGCTGAATGGGCGTAATGGCATTTTCCAGCAACACATTTTTCCAGCCTGATACTGTTGGTTTTGTCCAGTCGGCGTAAATACGTTTAAACGTGGGGGTACCATATTTTGCGAT
>JAYVUL010000273.1:0-2887 GCA_043787935.1 Chitinophagaceae bacterium
GGCACCGGCACAGCAAGGGATTGGCTTTTGATAAAGTTGGCAATCTGTTTACTATATTTTTCGAAAAATATCTTCCCTTTGAATTAACCAATGCACAAAAAAAAGTGTTGAAGGAAATACGGCGTGATGCAGGCAGCGGAAAACAACTGAACCGCCTCTTACAGGGAGATGTGGGAAGTGGCAAAACCATTGTGGCATTGATGATGATGTTGATTGCTGCGGATAACAATTTTCAATCAGTGTTGATGGCGCCAACCGAAATTCTGGCTCAGCAACATTACAACAGTATAACAGAACTTGTAAAAGACATGCCGGTTTGTGTAAAATTGCTCACCGGCTCATCTAAAGGTAAATACCGAAAAGAAGTGCTTCAGCTTTGTGAAGACGGGTCTTTGAATATACTGATAGGAACACATGCGGTAATTGAAGATAACGTGGTTTTTAAAAACCTGGGATTTGCTGTTATTGATGAGCAACACAAATTTGGTGTGGCACAACGGGCACAGTTGTGGAAAAAAAACAGCATACCACCACATGTGCTGGTAATGACGGCAACGCCCATACCACGTACCCTTGCATTAACAGCGTATGGCGACCTGGATTACAGTGTGATTGATGAATTACCGCCCGGCAGGCAACCGATTAATACACTACATCGTTCCGAAAGTGCCAGGCCGCAGGTAATGGATTTTGTTAAAGAAGAAATTGCGAAGGGAAGACAGGCCTACATTGTTTATCCGCTCATTGAAGAAAGCAGTAAAATGGATTATGAAAACCTGATGAAAGGTTTTGAAGAAGTGAAATCATTTTTTCCGGAACCAAAATACTGGATAAGCATGGTGCATGGAAAACAAAAGGCCCAACTGAAAGAAACCAATATGCAACGCTTTGTAAAAGGCGATACACAAATAATGGTAAGCACAACAGTTATTGAAGTGGGTGTGAATGTACCCAATGCGAGTGTTATGGTAATTGAAAGTGCTGAGAAATTCGGTTTGTCGCAATTGCACCAACTGCGTGGAAGAGTTGGAAGAGGTGCTGAAAAAAGTTTTTGCATATTATTAACAGGCCCCAAAGTATCAAACGATGCCCGTGAACGGTTAAAGATAATGGTGGCTACCAACGATGGTTTTAAGATAGCAGAAAAAGACCTGGAGATACGTGGCCCCGGAGACATAGAAGGAACTAAGCAAAGCGGTTTATTAAATTTTAAGCTGGCAAACATAGTGCAGGACAGGGTTATACTGGAAGCTGCCCGAAATGCCGCTGAAACTATTTTAGAAACTGACCCCGATTTAAATGCAGCAGAAAATTTAACTGTTAAAAATTATCTGCATCAGCAAAAAGGCAAAACAGCATGGAGTAAAATTTCGTAAATTATCCATTGCCCGATTATTTAAAGTCATTGCGAATGTTTAACAATTTATAACAGTTATTAACGCTTTGCTAATCTTTACATAATTACCACATCCGTTAATTTTACGGTATAATTTTAGTACATTGTAAAAAAGAATACTTGATAATTTTGCGCAAAATAATACTCCATTTTATAATAATTCTTTCAGTAACTTTTGTTGCACAACAGGTGCAGGCGCAGATGGAATTTGTTCAAAACAAAGGTCAATGGGATAGCAGGGTTGAATATCGTGGCGATTTTTCTACAGGTTCATTCTTTTTAGAAAACCAAGGCTTTACTGTTGCCTTGCACAATGTGGACGATTTAAAGATTTTATCTGTGCAGATGCATGGACATAATTCAAATCCTGCAAACATGGGGCAGCCCATCACCGTTAATTCACATGCTTACAAGGTTAAATTTCTGGGCGGCAGTTCCTTCACTATAAATACGCCAGATAAAATACAGCCTTATCAAAATAATTATTTTCAGGGCAATGATCAATCCAAATGGGCAGCCGGTTGTAAAATTGCACAGGCCGTAAGTTATCAAAACATATATCCCAATGTAGATGTACGTTATTACAGCGATGGCGGCAAAATGAAATATGATATTATTGTGCATCCCGGTGGAGATGTTGACAGGATTGCCATGCAATATTCGGGCATTGATAAATTAGAAGTGCAGAATAAAGAACTGGTCATCAAAACATCTGTGGGTTCCATTAAGGAATTGTATCCTTACAGCTACCAGGTTAGCCAGGGAAAAAGGCAAACCATCAATTGTAAGTACGTTGTAAAAAATAATATTGTACGGTTTAATGTAACCGGTTACGATCCCAAATCAACGCTTGTCATTGATCCCACATTAATTTTTTCAACCTATACAGGCAGTAGTGCCGAAAATTGGGGCTATACTGCAACGCCTGCACCAGACGGTAGTTTTTATGCAGGCGGTATTGCTTTTGGCTCAGGCTATCCTGTTTCGCCAGGTGCTTATCAAACTGTTTATGGCGGCGGCATAAATGAAGATGGCAATGGAGGTTATGATATGGCAATCATCAAGTTTTCGGCAAATGGTGTAAGCAGGTTATTTGCAACCTACCTGGGTGGTTCAAAAAACGAACAGCCGCACAGCATGATATGTGATCAACAGGGAAATCTTTTTGTTGCCGGCCGTTCCAACTCCGATAATTATCCCGGAATAAAGACCCAGGCAGGCGGCAATTACGATATTGTACTCACAAAATTTAATGCAGCAGGTACAGTTCTTTTAGGATCAATTAAAATTGGGGGAACCGCTGACGATGGTGTAAATATCCGTGGTAAATATTTTCCACCAGATGGTGCAGATGCAACCCGCAGAAATTATGGCGATGATGCCCGCAGTGAAGTGATACTGGATGCAGCTGGCAATGTATATGTGGCTTCCTGTACACAATCTACTTCTGTTGATCCGCTTAAACAATTTCCTGCAGTAAATGCAGTGCAG
>JAYVUL010000274.1:0-8355 GCA_043787935.1 Chitinophagaceae bacterium
GGATTATGAAGGCTAAAAGCCTTACTTTTGCGGCAATTTATTTATCACGAGTATTGCATGAAGTGCCTCAAAGGCTGTTGAATCTGGTTTTTACTTTTCTTTTATTGAGTATTTAAGTAGCGCAACAACAGGCAAATAGCATATCATGTAAGCACAAAAAACATTACATGAATGCATTTGAAGCCTTAGGCTTAAACGAACAATTAGTACAGGCAATCGCCGATTTAGGATTTGAAACCCCCACCCCGATCCAGGAGCAGGCCATTCCCATTTTATTAACCGGAACTACCGATTTTGTTGGCCTTGCCCAAACAGGTACAGGAAAAACAGCCGCTTTTGGGTTACCATTGCTGAACCTGATAGACAAAGCAGAAAGGCATCCGCATGCATTGATTGTGTGCCCCACAAGAGAATTGTGTTTACAGATTACCAATGACTTGACCACCTATACCAAACATACCAAGGGACTTTTTACCGAAGCAGTTTATGGTGGTGCTTCTATCACCATGCAGATCAGGAACCTGAAAAGGGGGGTGCATATTGTGGTGGCTACCCCGGGAAGACTGATTGATTTGATAGAAAGAAAGGCTATCGACTTGCAAAAAGTAAAATATGTTGTATTGGATGAAGCAGACGAAATGTTGAATATGGGCTTCAGGGATGATATAGATTTTATTTTAAAAAATACGATCAACAGGGAAAGTATTTGGCTGTTCAGTGCCACCATGCCACCGGAAGTAAGGGCCATTGCTAAAAACTTTATGACCAACCCTAAAGAGATTACAGTTGGTAAAAAGAACAGCGGCAACGTTAATATTGATCATCAGTACATAACCGTAGCAGCACACCATCGCTACGAAACATTAAAACGGTATATTGATTTTAATCCCGGTATGTATGGTATTATTTTTACCCGTACAAAGCTTGATGCACAAAACATAGCAGAAAAATTAGTACTGGAAGGATATGAGATTGAAGCACTGCATGGCGATCTTACCCAGCAGCAGCGTGACAAAGTAATGGGCCGCTTCCGCCAAAAACAACTACAATTATTAATTGCCACCGATGTTGCGGCGCGAGGTATCGATGTAGATGGGATAACCCATGTGATCAATTTTGAATTACCTGATGATATGGAAGTATATACCCACCGCAGCGGACGTACTGCCCGGGCTGGAAAAAGTGGTATCTGTATTTCCATCACTCACAGCAGGGAAACCTTTAAGATACGCCAGTTGGAGCGCATGGTAAATGCGAAATTTCATAAAATGGATGCTCCAAGTGGTAAAGATGTTTGCCGTAAACAGTTTTTTCATTTTATGGATAAACTGATGCAGGCAGATGTATCGCATGGTGATTACGAAACCTATATGGCAGACCTGATGGAAAAGTTTGCTGATGTAAGTAAAGAAGAAGTATTGCAAAGGGTTGCTGCATTAGAGTTTAACCACTTTTTAAAATATTATGAACACGCCGATGACCTCAATGCTCTGGGTGCAAGAAGGGAGTTTAACCAAAGGGTAGAACCAACCGGCTCAAGGGAAGGCGGAAGAAGAGAAGGCGGTAATTTCAATTCAAGAGATAATGGTTATGCCCGGTTATTTGTTAACCTGGGTACCAAAGATGGTTTTTATAAAGCCAGTTTTTTACAATTTATTTTAGATGAAAGTAATTTAAGTAAAGAAGTACTGGGCAAGATTGATATGAAAGAAATGAACAGCTGGGTGGAGATTGATAAAAGTGCTGCTCCAAAAATGATCAAAAGCATGGATGGCAAAAAATATAATGGCCGGTTGATTCGCATGAATGATGCCGATACCGGTTTTAAAAGGCCTGCAGATGAAGGAAGGAGAGTTGATGAAGGAAGAAAGCGCATCCCGATGCGGGAAAAAAAATATTAATGAATTGGTACAATAAAAAAATGGCGAAAGTTTCGCCATTTTTTTATTGTACTGTTTTTATAAAAAAATTTGGCGAACCGGAAAACATTCCTATATTTGACTTTGAAAACTATCCCATACTGAACACGCTGTTCAGTTCCATACTCCAAATTCCACTGAAATTTTACCGTTTTTCTACTATCCTGATGAACATCCCTGTTCCAGTATTTCCATGATCAGACCGCAGGTTTCTTAATCCGTTTTAATCATTTCAAACCCTACGATCATGAAAATTTTTACAACAAACAATTGCCAATGGCAAATTAAAAGCATTGCTTTTCTGTTGCTTTTTACAGTATGCTTTGCCACTATTTCACAAGCCCAGTTCAGGAATTACACGAAAGTATTTTCTGACAACATTAAAGGGGGTACTACACTGTTTGGAAACACACTGACACATATTGTTACATCGGGAGTTGCTGATACGGCCAAGATGAATGGTAACCGGGCCAATGGTAACAGCACTTACGGTAATGACAATTCCAATATCCAGTATGTGGATATTGATGGCACCTCCGGCCCTGGAGCCGGCACCAGAAATTCTTCTTCTGCCGACCTTTCACTTCCTCCGGGTAACAATACCATTAAACTTGCAAGGTTATATTGGGGAGCCAGGGTTAGAAAAAGTGAATTCGATATATCGCTGGACACTTTTAAAAGGGTTAAAATAAGATATGGTACCAGTGGCGCTTATACTGAATATGCGGCTGCCCGTTTAGATAAAAATTCAATTGGCAGTGGAAACAGTATGGTAAATCAATACCAGGCCTATGTTGATATTACACCCTTTATTCAGGCCAATGGAACCGGTACTTATACGGTGGGTAATGCAGCTGCATCGGTTGGTTCCGTTGGCAGTGGGGGTAACTATGCCGGCTGGTGTATTGTAATAGTGTACGAAAACCTGGAATCATCAGCCTATAACAGCGTACGGTTGTACGATGGATTTCAGCAGGTGTATAATGGGGGTGCATCACTGATTTCGTCTGTTACCCTCACCGGTTTAAATGTGCCATCAGGCCCAATGAATTTCAGAGATGCAAAAATGGGTGCCATGGTTTGGGAAGGCGATGCCAACTTAAAACTGGATTATTTAAAAATTAACGGTACCAATTTTCAAAACAGCATCAATGCAGTGGATAACCCATGGAATGGAACCATCTCTGATACAGGGGCTCATGTAACTTCAAAAAGCCCCAATTATACCAACCAGATGGGTATCGACATTGACCAGTTTTATGTTGGTAACGGGTATGGTATTCAGCCGGGCGATACCACCGTTTCATTGGAGTTTGGAACTGAGGCAGACCAGTATTTCCCCGGCCTGTTTACTTTTCAGATTAAAACAAACGACCCTACCGTTATTATAGACAAGTTTGTAAAAGATGCCAACAACAACAATGTGGCTGAACCAAATGAAGTACTTACTTACACATTAAAAGGTAAGAATATCGGAATTGGCAATGCCAATTTCTGTGTGGTTACAGATACGCTTCCTGCCTCAGTTACGTATGTGCCGGGGTCAATGCAAATTGTTTCCTGTGCAGGCATTACTCCATTAGCAGTGTTAACAGACAATACTGGAGACGACCAGGCAGATTTTTTTGCAAATGATAACGTAATTGTTTTCAGGATAGGCACAGGGGCAAATGGTATCAACGGGGGCATATTAGCTTCACAGGAAGCTTTTGAAATTCAATTTAATGTTACAGTGAAAGACCCCGGTGTAAACGGGAACGTGCCACCAGTAATTAATGTGGCAAGGATCAGTGGTTTTTCAGACGCCGGTGTAAAATCTACTGATGACGGAACTGCTATTTTGGAGCCATTGGGAGGCCCGCTGCCTATAACTTTAAAAACCTTTACTGCAACGCTTTATAGCAACAATCTGGTAAGGTTAGCCTGGAGTACCTTAATGGAAATCAATTGCGACAGGTACGAAATTGAAAGGAGTACCGATGGAAGGATATTTACAAAAACCGCCACCATAGCGGGACATGGTTATACCACGCTAGACCAGAATTACAATATGACAGATGATATTACCGGAATAAGGGCGGGATTGATTTACTACCGCCTGAGGCAGTTGGATGTTGATGGTAAAAGCAGCCTCTCAAAGGTAATTTCTGTAAGGCTTAAGAAGAACAGTGAGTTTACTGTATCTCCCAATCCTTTCAACAGCTATGTAAACATAAATATTGACTGGAACAGAAGTGAAAATACTGTTGTAAAAATATTCAGCATGAGTGGCAGGGAAATATTTTCAAAAAATGTTCAGATGAATAAAGGAACCAATTATGTGCAGTTGAATGAATTGTCATCACTGTCATCAGGCAATTATTTAATTCAGTTCAACGGCAGTGAAGGAAAGATTTTTAAACAGGTTACTAAACTGTAAAGAAGTTTTCAACCAATCCATGGTTTTTTTTAGTGATACCGGGCTTTTGCCCGGTATTTTTTTATGGTATTGATCGGGTGTTGAATTGGGTATTGAAATTTTGTTTTTGATAAAACATTTTATTGCCATATTATTTCAAATAATAAAATGGTGCTGAAGCCAGGTATTGATGCAGTAGTGAAATTTGAATTATCTTTTTTTAGCTGCCCGGTGTTTTTTGATTTTAAAAGAAAAACCTAAACCGCGTGTAAGGGATAGGTTTGCAGAAATGTAAAGTAGCAATAAAATAATGAGTAATGTGGATTTCTACCCCAGCTCAATCACCGTTATCTCCGGCAAAATGCCCACCCTTCCCGGGTATCCTATAAAACCAAAGCCGGGGTTCACATACAATTTTTGTTTTCCATCTTCATATAGTCCTGCCCATTGCTTGTACATATATTGAACCGGGCTCCATTGAAACCCGGGGATATTTACGCCGAACTGCATACCATGTGTATGTCCACTCAGCATCAGGTCGATATCAGTATAATTTTCTTTTACCTGTGCATCCCAGTGGCTTGGGTCATGGCTCATTAAGATTTTAAAGGGATATTTCTCTGCGCCTTTATACGCCAGGTCCATTCTGCCATGCTTTGGAAAACGGGCTTTGGCACTCCAGTTTTCTACCCCCAATAATGCAATTTGGTCGCCGCCTTTTTCTAATACCACATGTTCATTCATCAGCAACCGCCATCCCATTTTGCCATGCATCTTTTTCAGATTTTCGAGGTTATTTTCCCTTGTAATGCCATCCTGTGGCCAATTAATATAATCGCCATAATCATGATTGCCTAAAATAGAATATACACCCATTGGAGCTTTCAACTGGCTGAAGAGGTGGAGATATTCCTCAATTTCAGTAGCCTTGTCATTGACCAAATCGCCGGTAAAAAGAATGATATCAGCATTTTCCTTCAAAATTTTATCCACTCCAAGTTTAACGGCATTGGAATCTGTAAAACTGCCGGAATGTATATCACTGATCTGCAATATTTTCAATCCTTTAAACCCGGCAGGCAAATTATCAAAAGACAACTTTGTCCTTTTTACACTGTAGTTGTATTTATTGCCGAAGCCATAAATAAGGCTGCCAAACAAACCTCCGCCCGCAGCAAGGCCTATCCAGCTTAAAAAAACGGAGCGGCTGATGCCCTCTGCTTCTGCAGTATCCAACTTCCTGGAACTATAAATAACTTTCAACCCTATCCATTGAATGACCCTGCGAAGATCATCAATCAGAATAAAAAACACGACTGTTAATTTGGCGAGGAAAAGACCAATGATAATGGCAAATACATAAGTCCTGATTATCTTCGGAAAGATGTCAGCCTGGCTAAGTGCAAGAACCAGGAAACTCAGTATTACCAATGCAGACAAAACCCAGTAGCAGGTATAAATAATCGCTTTTATTCTGGAAGAGTAAGAAATACTTACAGTTTTTACTGCCTGGAAAACATACAGGTCAAGTAATAAAATAAGTACTATAAAAATAAAAGCGCCAAGAGGAGAACGCATAAAGTTTTATTGGAGTTAATAGTTTTAAAGGGGTGAAGGTAAAATTTTTGTGCAGACAATTGATGTTTGCTTTGTTATTAAACCCGGATTAACAAATCAATCAGGCAGCACACTTGCTTTAATTGTACCATTTGATAAACTGGTCAAGCTGGTGATTGATCACAGAAATAGTATTGGCATCTGTAAACCTGCCTGATGCATCCATTAATTTATCTACTGCCGACAATGGCTGCATATTGGGGTAAACTGTTACTTTAAGGTAATTCAATACACCCGCCAAGTGCTCCATACCCCTCAAATTGCCTGCCCTGCCGGTGGAAACGCCGGTAAGCAAAGCTTTTTTATGCCACCACATGTCATGCGATCTGCCCGTATCAAAAAGTAGTTTCAAGGCCCCGGGATAACTGCCGTTATATTCCGGCACTATAAATAAAAATTTATCCGTGGGGGTGATGATGTTATTTTCAATCTGTTCAAAATCCTTATCCCGTTCCAGAAGGTTAAGGCCTTCTAAGGAAAGCAGCTTGGCTTCAATGCCTTTTTCCAATAATAAACGCTGGTATTCTTTGGCTACTTTAAGTGTATTGCTGCCTGCCCTGTTGGTGCCTGATATGATAGTATACATTATTGTTGTTTAATTGATAGATAGGAAATAGTCAAAGCTGCATTAATGGCCACTTACCCTTTAGCATTTCCGTTTAACCTGAGAATACAATTGGAAGGACAGATTGTTCTCATTTTTATGCCGAATGATTAATTTTGCCAGGCTGTCAGGATCTTTGCCCGCTGTGTGTACTTTATTACGTATAAGTTAGCAGCAAACAGTACCTTTGGCGGCGTTATAAAAAATTACGATTTTCAAAATAAGACCCGTCGTTTTTTGTGATTATCAGCAGTAGCTGTTAAGCTTTTAAAGCAGTAAAAATATCATGGCAAGAATAATTGGAATAGCGAATCAGAAAGGCGGTGTAGGAAAAACAACTACCGCCATCAACCTTGCGGCGAGCCTGGCGGTGCTTGAATATAAAACCCTGTTGGTGGATGCGGATCCACAGGCGAACAGTACCACCGGCACAGGCTTCGACCTGCATAATGTAACACAAAGCCTGTACGACTGCATGGTAAATGAAATCAGTGCAAAAGATGTATTGCTAAAAACGGATGTTCCTTATCTCGACCTTATACCGTCACATATAGACCTGGTGGGTGCCGAAATTGAAATGATCAACTACCCCAACAGGGAAAGGGTGTTGAAAAAAATTTTAGAACCCATCCGGGACGATTATGATTTTATCATTATTGATTGCTCCCCTTCTTTGGGCCTGATAACAGTAAATGCATTGGTGGCTTCCGACAGTGTGGCCATACCGGTGCAAACAGAATTTTTTGCCCTGGAAGGTCTGGGTAAATTATTAAACACGATAAAAATTGTGCAAAGCAGGCTAAACCCCGAATTACAGATAGAAGGCATCCTGATGACGATGTATGATGGCCGCCTGCGACTATGCAACCAGGTGGTGGCTGAAGTGAGAAGGCATTTTGAAGAACTGGTTTTTAACAGCATGATACACCGCAACACCAGGCTAAGTGAGGCGCCCAGTTTTGGCAAACCGGTAATATTATACGATGCAGACAGTAAAGGAGCTGTTAATTACCTTAACCTGGCAAAGGAAATTTTGCAAAAAAACAACCTTACAAAAATTAAACAAGCAGATAAGGTAATGAGCTGATCAACCAGTGTGCTGCTGTGTTGATGAAGGCATTAATATCACTGATTGATTTTTAAAGCAGGAATGGTTTTACTTATAGAGAATACTGAAATTATTTTACTACCTGGTTAGCAAATCAGCAAATCAGCTAATTAACATTATGACCGCTCCAAATAAAAAAGATGCCCTGGGCAAAGGAATAAGAAGTTTGCTGCAGAATATTGATGCCGACCTTAAAAGTACTTCGGGTAACCTTAAGAACGAGGTGGTGGAAAAAACCACAGCCAGTAACCGGGTTCCCTTAGACCAGATTGAAATAAACCCTAAACAGCCCCGTAAGGATTTTGATGAAACAGCCTTGAGTGAACTGGCAGCTTCCTTGAAACTGCATGATATCATACAGCCATTAACGGTAAGCAAAATGCCTAATGGCAAATACCGGTTGATTGCTGGTGAAAGAAGGTACAGGGCTGCTAAAATTGCAGGACTTAAAGATGTCCCGGTTTATATCCGTATGGCTAATGATGCAGAATTGTTGGAACTTGCCTTGCTTGAAAACCTGCAAAGGGAAAACCTGAATGCCATAGAAATTGCACTGAGCTACAAACGCCTGATGGACGAACTGGATTATACACAGGAACAGGTGGCAGAGCGGATGGGTAAAGAAAGAAGCACGGTTGCCAATTATATCCGTTTATTAAAATTACCACCCGATATACAGGTCTCAGTACGCAATGGCATTATTTCAATG
>JAYVUL010000275.1:0-3382 GCA_043787935.1 Chitinophagaceae bacterium
CCTGCAGCAAGGCCAACAACCTGCGCTGCAAGTACCACGGCAGGCTGTTTGAATTAACCGGGAAATTTATATCCATGCCGGAATTCAAAGAAGTGGAAAATTTTCCCTGTGAAGAAGACAACCTACCCGTGCTGCCTTTGTATACATGGGGTAATTTACTGTTTACTTCCTTGCAGCCAAAAGAAGATGCCCATATTTATTTCCAGGAGATGATGCAACGCATGCACTGGCTGCCCATATTGGAATTTGTGCACCGCCCCGACCTTGACAAAACTTTTGAAGTGGATGCCAACTGGGCGCTGTACTGTGAAAATTATTTAGAAGGTTTTCATATCCCTTTTGTACATGCCTCGCTGAATACCGCACTGAGCTTTGGGGACTACAGCACCGAACTATATGCTAAGGCAAGCCTGCAGTTAGGTATTGGCAAAGACAATGAAGATTGCTTTGATCTGCCTCCCTCATCAGAGGATTATGGAACGAATGTGGCGGCCTATTATTTTTGGGTCTATCCCAACCTGATGTTTAATTTTTATCCCTGGGGCCTTTCCATCAATGTAGTTACACCTGTTGGGGTAAATAAAACAAAGGTTGAGTTTAAGGTTTTCATGTGGAAGGAAGAAAAATATGATAAAGGCGCCGGAAGTAACCTGGATAAAGTAGAAATGGAAGATGAAGAAATTGTAGAGCAGGTTCAGAAGGGCATCCAATCAAGATTTTATATCCATGGCCGCTATTCCGTAACCAGGGAAAGTGGTACGCATCATTTTCACCGGTTGATTGCAGAGAGTATGAAATGATTTTTTATTTTAAGAGACACCAGCTTCATTAATAATAAGGCATAATTATAAAGCATATTTTTAGTGGAGTTAAAAGAGAAAAAAATCACTCAGGTTGTCATCAACTCTTTTTGAAAACTGATGTCCTGCAAAACACCAAAAACCCGGATACATTGCCCGGCTTCAAATTCAGGCTCGCCAATTACCCTTACCAAAATATTATTTCCTTTGGCAGTAGTAAGGGTAAGCGTTATATCATAAGGGGTTCCAAATAAAACAGCCCTGGAAAAAAGTTTTTCCAATACATCCCTGTTATTGATATTTTGCACAAAGCTAAATTCCAGGTCATTTAGTGGTTCGAAATTAGGTGCTACTTCCAGTATTTCTTTAGTTACAGTACTCCATATTCTTTTACCGGATACAATGTCTGCTTCCCACCAACCTACCCTGGCTACCTTATTTGTTTTTTCCAGTATTACAGCAATATTTTCCTTCTCTTTTTCTTTTTGAATAAGCCTTGTAATATCCTGTAAAGTCCCTACCATTCTTACTGCCTTTTCCTGGTCTGCATAAATCTCGCCAATCATATTCACATTACGGGGTTCACCATCAGGCCGCAGTATCCTGAACCGGATAGTAAATGGTTTCCGTTTAGTAATGGACTCATTTATTGCCATTTCCACCTGGTTTCTGTCATTAGGATGAATGGCATGTAAAAAAAGTTCGTGGGATATTTTTGTAATTCCGGGTTCGTACCCAAAAATTCTACACTGTTCATCAGACCATTTTTCTTCATTGGAAAGGATATCCCATTCCCAACTGCCCAGGTGTGCAATTTTTTGGGCGTCAATAAGCGTTTGCGCCAACTGGTTAAGCGTAGCATTTACCTGTTTTTGGCGATCGCTATAATCCTTCAGGTTAAACCAGGCCTGCCAGAATAATATCACCAGCACTATGAAAAAGATTAAAAGAATAGACAACATTACCACCCTGTTGATCATAATAGCCCTTTTGCCTGCGGCATATCTCCTGGCAAGTAATGCATTTTGACTATACGCCAGATTTTTTTGTAACATGCGGATGGTATCCATGCACCTTTTTCCAACGCCGGATGAAACCAGTAGCATGGCCGGGGCAAGCCCGCTATCCCTTCTAAGGCGAATCGACAGGTCTGAAATGATCAGCCTTTTATTTATATAGTAATCCAAAGAATCGATCGTTACCAGTTGGGAGCCATTGTTGCCCGCCAGTTTCCTTAGGTCTAACAGGGCGTTTTTTATATTCGCTTTGGTGTTTTTAGCCGGCTCCAAAAATTCGTCATTATTTGCAATAACAAAACCCCTGGCGCTGGTTTCATAGTCTTTTACAAAAGAGAGGGTTCTTTCAGACTGGAAAATAAAATTCTCTGTTTTGGATATCAGGTTACCGGCAGCCAGCGTCATTCTTTGACTATAATTTACAAAGTATACCGTTACAAAAAAAACCAGCAGCAGCAGTATTATCTGCATGAAGAGCCGCCTGAAATTATAATATAGCGCTGCATCCTTCCTATCCAGAAAATATTGTTTTTTAAATATCACTTTTGCAAGTTAAAATAAAAAACAATTGCCCGGGGGTATCAATTTCGCAACGGCTTTCCTGATTTCAAAATACTTTGTATTCGTTCCAATGTTTTCTTTTCACCGGTTAGGCTGAGAAAAGCTTCCCTTTCCAGATCGAGTAAATACTGTTCTGAAACCAATGTTGGTTCGCTAAGGTCGCCGCCACACATTACATAAGCCAATTTTCTTGCAACGGTTACATCGTGTTCTGTGGCGTAGTTTCCTAACCGCATACCGTTAATTCCTGCATACATGGCACCCAGTGCACCACGCCCTGAAACTTTGATATCATTTCTTTGCACCGGCATTACATACCCTGCATCATACAGCTCAATCACTGCATTTTTTGCATCGGCAATCCGCCTGTTGATGTTCATGCTGATGAGGTCAGTCCCTTTCCGGTAAATGCCCAATCCATAAGCTTCCTGTGCAGAGGTAGCCACCTTTGCTGTAGCGATGGTAAGAAAACGGCTTTGCAAAGTGTTGGTATCTACTTCGCCGCTGTGCAGTTCATCAGAAGCCCTTAATACAAATTCTTTGGTGCCCCCTCCACCGGGAATTACGCCGATGCCTACTTCAACCAGGCCGGTGTAGGTTTCAGCCGCAGCCACTACCTTATCAGCGTGCAAACTCAATTCGCAGGCACCGCCCAATGCAAGCCCATGCGGAGCCACCACCACCGGGATCGAAGAATACCTTGCCCTCATCATTGTATTCTGAAACATCCGGATGGCCATATCTATTTCATCATAATCCTGTTCAATGGCCAGCATAAATATCATTCCCACATTGGCACCGGCACTAAAATTTTGTCCTTCATTTGCAATCACCAGCCCTTTGTATTTTTCTTCTGCCAGTGAAATTGACTTTTGAATCCCTTCCAGCACTTCACCGCCAATACTGCCCATTTTGGTATACCACTCCAATCCCAGCACCTCATCACCCAAATGATAGGTGCGGCAGGCGCTGTTTTTCCAAACGGTTTGATTGTCAAAATTTTTC
>JAYVUL010000276.1:0-3273 GCA_043787935.1 Chitinophagaceae bacterium
TAATTGCTGAACTTGAAAGTGAAAAAGCCACATTTGAATTAAATGCAGAACAGGCAGGTGCCGTTACCATCATTGCTAAAGAAGGCGATACCCTTAAAATAGGGGATGTGGTTTGTCGTATTGATACCAATGCAGTGAAACCGGAAACAGTTGTTAGTAGTCAGTTGGCAGATGATAGTAAGCAGTCTGCAACAATAAACCCTCCACCACCAACCACCAACCACCAACCACCAAGCGATACAAAAGCAACCCCTGTAGCCGCCGCCATTATTGCCGATAAAAAAGTTGATGTAAAATCTGTTACCCCTTCTGGTTCTAATGGAAAGATTTTAAAACAGGATGTTTTCGAAGCGCTCAATAGTCCCGGCAGAAAACCGGGTGTGGAATTATTTGGAAGAACGGATCGACCTGAGAAAATGAGTAATCTCCGTAAAACCATCAGCCGCCGTTTGGTGGAAGCAAAAAATACTACGGCAATGCTCACTACTTTTAATGAAGTGGATATGAGTGCCATCATGGACATCAGGGCTAAATACAAGGATAAATTTAAAGAAACACATAGTGTTAATCTTGGCTTTATGAGCTTTTTTACAAAAGCCTGTAGTTATGCGTTAATGGAATGGCCGGCTGTAAATGCGTATTTAGATGGAGAAAATATTATTTACCACGATTATTGTGATATCTCTATTGCCGTAAGTGCACCAAAGGGTTTGGTGGTGCCGGTAATAAGAAATGCAGAAAGTTTGAGCATGGCCGAAATAGAAAAGAAGGTAGTGGAACTGGCCACCAAGGCAAAAGAAAATAAACTCAGTATTGAGGAAATGACCGGGGGAACATTCACCATTACCAACGGAGGTATTTTTGGATCGATGATGAGTACACCTATTATCAATATTCCTCAATCTGCTATTTTAGGCATGCATAATATATTGCAACGGCCCATGGCGGTTAACGGGCAGGTGCTTATTAAGCCCATGATGTACCTGGCCTTAAGTTACGATCATCGTATAATTGACGGAAGGGAATCGGTTAGCTTTTTAGTTAGGGTAAAAGAATTGTTAGAAAATCCGGCATTGTTATTGTTCGGTAAAGACCCTGTAAAGAGCCTGTTAGAATTATAATAAAAGTAATTAAAACGTTTTTCAGGCCTGTAGTATTGCTACAGGCTTTATTTTTGTAATAATGCGCCACCAATCCTATTTAAATACTGCCATAAAAATCATAGCATCTTATACAGGAGAAGAGCCGCTGTCTTCTTTTTTAAAAAAGTTTTTTTCAGCCAATAAAAAATACGGATCCACCGACAGAAGGCAGATTGCTGCATTATGTTATGGGTATTACCGTTTAGGTAAAGCGGCATCATCGGGTAATATTGAAATTGATATTTTAACCGGTGTTTTTTTAAGCGAACAATTTTATAATGAGGTGGTGGCTTCTTTAAAACCCGAATGGGCTGCAGAGATCACCAAACCCGTTGCAGAAAAAATTAAATTTGTAAAATTTCCGGTTAAAACAATATTTCCTTTTAAGGCCGAACTTACGGCAGCCGTACATCATGAAAAATTCTGCGAATCATTTTTAAAACAACCCAAATTATTTTTGCGGATCAGGCCACATAAAAAAAATATTGTGGTGCAGAAACTGCAAAAAGCACAGATACCCTTGTCCTTAATTGATGAGGAAAGTATTGCATTATCCAATGCCACCAAACTGGATGATATTATTGAAGCCGACCGGGAAGCGGTGATACAGGATTATAACAGCCAGCAGGTATTTAATTTTTTGAAAAATTTTGTGGTGGGTAAAAAAGCCGTTACCGCCTGGGATTGTTGTGCAGCCAGTGGCGGCAAATCCATTTTATTGTATGATGTGTTGAAAAGAAATATGGAGCTCACGGTATCTGATATCCGGTTATCTGTTTTACTAAACCTGCACCAGCGCTTTACCAGGGCTGGCATAAAAAATTATAATTATTTTATTGCAGACCTGAATACACCTGAATTTAATTTTCCGGTATTATCAGCAAAAGGAACACAGCATGATAAAGCACTCAGTAATTACCAAATGATTGTTTGTGATGCCCCCTGCACCGGAAGCGGCACCTGGAGCCGTACCCCGGAAAATCTTTTTTATTTTAAAACAGGGCAAATTGATGAATATGCCAGCAGGCAAAAGCAAATTGTATCTAACGTAATACCCTACCTGCAGCCCGAAGGCTTATTCTTTTATATTACCTGCTCGGTATTTAAAAAAGAAAATGAAGATGTGGCCGGTTTTATTACAGAAAAATTCCAGCTGCAATTGCTGCATATGGAATTATTAAAGGGGTATGATAAAAAAGCAGACAGTATGTTTGTGGCCGTATTTACTAAATAATTACGGCCTCATGATTTTTTTTATAATTTCTTTTTTATCATTCAGTTTTACGGTGATATAGTAAATGCCTCCTGCTAATGGTTTCATGGGAATGCTATACGATTGCCCGCCTGCAGCCTGCTGATGGGTAATGCGGTATATTTTTTGCCCTGCCGAATTATGTATCAGTATTTCCGCTTTAACTGCTGCAATTCTTATTATAGCAATGGTTAAATAATCTGTTACCGGGTTTGGACTGATGGTTATTTTTTCCAGCATCACCGGGCAAAGGGCATTATCATTTGTAACAGTGAACAATGCAGTATCCGAACATCCGGAACCGTTAGTGGCAATCAACTGATAGGTTCCTGCGGCAATTACAGCTGCCGGATTTGCAACAACAGCGCCATTTAATTTCCAACTGGCTGTTACACCAGCGGTATTGTATTGCGAGAGTAAGTTAACACTGCTGTCGCTGCACCTGGTAATGGTTTTATCGGTACCCAGATTTGGTTTAGGAAAAAATGTGGCATTCACTAATACAGTATCTGCACAGCCCGAAATGGTAGTGCCAATTAATTGATAAGTACCGGATACGGTAACCGCTGAAGGTGTTGCAACCAGGTTGCCTGCAATAGTCCATACCGGCGAAAGGTTGGTTGTTGTAAAAAGCGTGGCCAGGTTCAAACTGCTGTCCCTGCAAATAGAAATATTTTTGTCTGCACCAAAATTGGGCTTCGGTGCAAAATTTACAGTAACAGAATCTACATAAAAACTGGTGTCGGCAGCAATAGTCATTTTAAGCCGGTATTTTATTGTTGTGCTGTTGATGCCGGAAAGATCATCTGTATACAAAAAATTTCTTGCTATAAAACCACCGGTAGAATTTTGTGTATTGATGGAAACATAATTAATATC
>JAYVUL010000277.1:0-6423 GCA_043787935.1 Chitinophagaceae bacterium
GCCTGTTAAGGAAAGATTTCTGACAGTATAATCAATGGCAGTGCCGGCAAAACTAACCCCCGCTCCTGTTGTTCCCGAGATGTTCAGGTCGGCATTACCCAGCACCGTTAGTCCGTTGGCAAAACTCATATTCACTGTTCCCGTCAATGTTTGATTGTCACCTATGGTAGCTGCCCCGGCGGAAAAAGCCCCAGCGGTATTCGTGAAGCCGGCAGAAAAAATCATGTTACCAGGAGTTGTAACTGTTGTTGAGGTCCATGTTCCCGCTGTTTTTGTAACCAAGCCGGTAAAGGTATTCACGCCTGTATTACTGGCATCAGATATGGTGCCTGCCGTTGCGGTAGTGCCAGCAACAGTGAAGGTGCCGGTAGCCAAATTGATGGTAGCGCCTGCATTAACAGTTAAATTTCCTGCATCATATAACGTAAAGGTGCCTAAAGTTAATGTGCCGCTGGTGCCTCCGCCTACTACAATAGCACCTACGCTATTTGCGGGTGAAACATTGAGCGTTACTGTCTGTGCATTCTGAATGGTTACAGTACAACTTGCGCAGGCATTCTGCCCGGGGTAATCGGCAGAAGCAGCCCAGGTGGTGCCGTTAAATTTTTGCCAGCTCGCTGCTGTATTCCAGTTCATGGTGGTGGCGTTGGAACGGTAATCACCCGCAGCCTGGCTGAAGGAATGGTTTGTTGCAAAAAGTATAAAAACTGTACTCAAAAAAAAACAGCTAAGCTGTTTAAATAATTTTGAAGGAGTTTTTGAAGCGTTGCAGTGCGTAAACAGTTTTGCGGGAAGAATATTCCCCATTTCGTTTTTCATGATGTTTGGATAAAGGATAAACTATAAAAGTAACATAACGAATAACTTATCATCCTGATCAAATCAATGGGATGTTTTAGACGGTTATGATAAATTTTCATTACAAAAAGCCTTTGCCGGTCGGTTTGTATTACAATAGTAAAAAGTTGATTATTCCAAGCCATCACCAACGTAATCACAAAACAAATTGTCAACTTAAAACTACAGGACAGGTTAAAGCCAAGGATATAATGCCCTAAACGCTAAATTTGTATGTTTATTTCAATACCTGGCTATATTCTTTTTAAGGCTGCGGATATTCTATTTTAAATAGCTTAAAGATCATGAGGGTTATAAAACATTTGGGAAAAGCAAAAAAATCTACTTACCCACCCGATAGTTTTTTATATAACAATAACATTGTATAAAATATTATTTTTCTTCTAATACTTTTTCCTGTTGGCCTTGGGATAGCCCCCTGCTCCGGAGAAATAAAATTTATTGTTATCTTTATCAAATGCCAATCTATTGCGTTACACCTCCATCCACAAAATGATGATCTGATCCTTTATTTATTACCGCCAAACAAATACCTGCATGCAGAACAAGGTTGTTAAATTTTTTGTATTGGGATTGATACTTATCAATGGCCATAATCGTTCACAGGCACAACAGGCAGCATCTGTACTGAATATTACTGAATCAAAGTACATGCAGGAGAAAGTGTACCTGCACACAGACAAAAACCTGTATGCCAATGGTGAAACGGTCTGGTTCAAGGCCTACCTTACAGCAGATAATTTATCAGCGCCATTGAGCAAAACAATGTATGCAGAACTGATCAATGAGAAAGGTATTGTGCTGCAAAGAAGAATGATGCCGGTGCTGTTATCAGGCGCTGCCGGTGATTTTAATATACCCGATTCACTTAATGATACCCGTTTATTCATCAGGGCTTATACGGCATGGATGCTTAATTTTGACAGCAGCCTGCTGTGTGTAAAAACAATTTACCTGTTACCCAAAAAAGGCTTGCCCAAAAAAGCCGCAGCACCAGTTACCTTCAGCCTCCATTTTTTTCCCGAAGGTGGCGACCTTGTTACAGGTGTAGAATCACATGTGGCATTTAAAGCGACTGACCAGGATGGGACGCCATTTTCTATTAAAGGCGATATAATAAATAACAGCAATAAAAAGATAACCTCATTTGCATCGGTACATGATGGTATGGGTTTTATTTTGCTTCAGCCACAGGCCGGCGAAACTTACAGGGCTGTATGGAAAGATGATAAAGGAGATAAACAGGAAACGGGGTTGCCGGTTGCTAAGAAAGAGGGGGTTGTCATTTCGATCGGTTTTTTTGATAACCAGCTGCACTATTCACTGACCAGGCCAGCATCAGCAAGCCCGGAGAATACCAAATATACGGTGGTGGCACAAACGCAGCAGCGGCTGATGTACAGTGCAGAGATCAACCTGAGCAAAAAAACAAGTGTAACCGCTCCATTGGTGACAGACAGCATGCCGGATGGCGTATTACAGATAACCGTTTTTAATGCAACGATGGTGCCGGTGGCAGAGCGTTTGGTATTTGTTAATAATAGCAGTTATGCTTTCATTACAGACCTTCACCTTTCACAAAAAAATCTTGTCAAACGTGGACGCAACGAGCTGCAGGTGGATGCAGGCGGCAGCCTCCTCACCAACCTTTCTGTTTCAGTTACCGATGCCGATATTAACCCGGTTGGAAAAAATGAAACCAATATATATTCGCATTTTTTACTTAGCACTGATTTGAAAGGATTGGTTTACAACCCTGCCTATTATTTTTCCAGCGATGCGGATTCGGTGAAACAGCATCTTGACCTGGTGATGATGACCAACGGCTGGAGAAGGTTTAGCTGGCAAAAATTGCTTGCTGATCAATGGCCTGCACTGAATTACCTTCCTGAAAAGTATTTGTCCATCCAGGGAAAGGTGATTGGTCTATCCCGAACCTTACTGTACCATAAAGATTTAACCGCCATTATAAAAACAAAAAACAACAAGCCTGATTACTTAACCATTCCTATCAGTGAACAGGGAGATTTTACCCAGGGCCAGCTATACTTTTTTGATACTGCAAAAGTTTATTACCAGTTGAGTAACGACAAGGACAGAAATTTAACCAGTACGGCTACCTTTAATTTTAAAAACAGTTTTATCAAGGCACCGGTATTAAACAAAGACCTGCAGGGTAATCTATATTTACCCGACAAAACAGACAGTATTGCCGTTGTAAAAAGTAACCATCTTGCTGCACTGCGGCAGGCTCAGCAGGCATTCAATAAAGCAGAAACCCTTCAGGAAGTAAAAGTAGTTACCAAATCCAAACCGCTCAAACAAAAACTGGATGAAGAATATACTTCAGGGTTTTTCAGCGGTGGTGACGGCTACAGTTTTGCCACCCAGGATGACCCTTTTGCAAAATCATCGCAAGGTGTACTGCAGTATTTACAAGGTAAAGTAGCCGGCCTTCAAATAATTACCTCAGGAGAAGGAAGTGCTACCTGGCGTGGAAGTGCCACCAGTTTATTTCTTAATGAAAGCCCGGCCCAGCCAAGCCAGTTGCAGTCTATCAATATGGCAGATGTGGCGCTGGTAAAAGTTTTCCAGCCACCATTTTTTGGAGCAACAGGCGGAGGCAGTGGAGGTGCCATTGCGGTGTATACAAAAAAAGGCGTTGCCGGTAATGCAGATTTTGCAGGGTTGCCATCCACCCCCCTCTATGGATATTCAGTAATCAGGCAATTTTACTCGCCTGATTATATTACCAATCCTGAACCAGGCACAAAGGATTACCGCACCACGCTGTACTGGAATCCAAACATACATTTTGATAAGAACAGCCGGCGAATCGTGTTGCCATTTTTTAACAGCGACCAATGTAAAAAAATAAGGGTGATAGTGGAAGGCATAAATGAATCCGGATTGCTGACGAGAGAAGAAAAGATTTTTGAGTAACGCTGTTTTTTATGCTTTTTTTTGATGGCAGCCTGCTGATTAACTACCACCAACCCTGCTGGCCATGCAGATATTCCGGCATGCCTGCATTCGGCATTAACAATCGATTAATGCCTTAAAACTTACATTCTCAGGAAATAATTCAATATATTTAGCAAAACAAATTGCTCATGAGAAAAACCACCAACATTTATTTCCTGATTGTGTTTTTATTTTTTATCCTTTCCTGCCAAAAAGTAAGCTCCCCATTATTGCCATCACCAGTTGAGAAAACCTCAATTAATATAAAGGGCAGGGCTTTGATTTCTACAGCAGCAGCCACCAGTACTGAAAATTTTGAAACAGGCACCAAAACTGCTTACACAACCGGTAATGTAACATTGGCTACCGGGTCATGGAGTTTGAATGATGCGTTGCTTGGCAATACTGCTTCAGACAGGAAAAATTTAACACAGTCTGCCAGGGTGCGCAACAGTGGCATACTCTCTACTAACTTTGATTACCTCAACGGGGCATCAACCGTTACGGTGGCCTGTGCTGTTTACGGCACAGATGGCAGCAGTACCTGGCAATTGTGGTACAGTACCAATGGCGGCACCAGTTATACACAATCCGGAACTACCATCACAACAAGTAGTACTACTTTGCAAACCGCCAGCTTTACCATTAATATTTCCGGTAATATCCGTTTTCAAATACGGAAGACAGATGGCAGCACGAACAGGATCAACTTTGATGATTTTTCTGTAACAGACTACACCAGTACTTCCACCACGCCATCGCTAGTAGCCATTTCGCCAGCTTCCGTCATTGCAGGCAGTGCGGCATTTACCCTTACGGCTACAGGGACCAACTTCACAAGCACTTCCACTGTTAACTGGAACGGAACAGCACTGGCCACTGCATTTGTCAGTGCCACCTCTTTAACTGCCAGCGTTCCGGCGGCTAATATTACCGCAGTGGGTACCGACAGTATCTCTGTTTCCACCGCTGGCATTGGCACTTCGGCTGCCCTTGCATTTTTTGTACAGGCGATTCCTGCCCCGGTACTCAGTACGGTGCTACCTAATACCGCTGTGGCTGGTGGTGCTGCCTTTACACTTACAGCCACGGGAAGCAGTTTTATAAGTACATCTGTTATTAATTGGAATGGTGCAGCATTGACCACTACTTATGTAAGTGCAACGTCTCTGACCGCTGCTGTTCCGGCTGCAAATATTGCAACAGCAGGTACTGCCAGCATTACTGTTGCCACTCCAGGGGCTGCAACCTCATCTCCGGTTACATTTACCATAACTGCTGCATCAACTATCAAAAGATTTTTGTTTGATGCCACTAAAGCAGAAACTTCCGGTAATGGTGACTGGGTAATAGATGAAGACAACAGTACCCCACAAAAAGTTCCAACACCCGCCCAATCAACAATCAGTTCCGGCACTTCAGAAACCTTCTGGACAGGTGCCATATCGAGTTGGGGAATAGCGCTGGTGAAAAAGGGAAACTATGTAGAAACATTACCTTCAGGAACTGCGATCACTTATGGCAGTACAACCAATGCCCAGGACCTTTCCAAATATGATGTGTTTGTGGTAGATGAGCCAAATACACGATTTACGGCAGCAGAAAAAGTAGCTATACTCAATTTTGTAAAAAATGGCGGTGGGTTATTCATGATTTCTGACCATACCATTTCTGACCGTAACGGCGATGGATGGGATTCTCCGGATATCTGGAACGACCTGATGACCAACAACACCGTGCAGAACAATCCCTTCGGTTTCAGCATTGACCTTACCAACATTTCGCAGGTATCCTCCAATGTACTTAGCGGCAATAGCACCAATCCAATATTACATGGCTCACAGGGCAACGTAACAAAAATGGAGTTTAATAATGGCGCCACGCTGAGCCTGCAGCCTTCTGTAAACAGTACGGTACAGGGATTGATCTGGCAAAATACCTATTCCCAAAGCACCACCCATGTAATGGCTGCCTCCTCTACATTCGGTACCGGACGTGTGTTTGTAGTAACTGATAGTTCACCGATGGATGATGGCACAGGAGCAGCAAACAATAACCTGTTTGTAAGCTGGCCCTTGTACAGCCACACCCAATTGTTCATGAACGCATCGCTATGGCTGGCTAAACTGCAGTAAGCATTCAAAATATCAAAATTAATATTACAAAAGGAGCTTTTATAAAAGGCTCCTTTTGTATTTACCTACCCTGAGAAAAATGAAATTATTAAAACTTGATTTATACAATACTTTCAACCAGGTAGGAGTTATTGTTGATTGCTGCAACATCCGCTACAGCAAGTCCCATTAATTTGATGCCCAGGGGCGATTGTGGAGAAAGCGCAATCACTGCAGTGCCTTCTATTGTTGCTTTGCCCAATGCGATACTCAAAAATAAATAGCCACGGTTGGTTTTAACAAGGCTGCCATTTACAATTATGGGGGCTGATACAACGGGGTTAATTTTCTCTAATGCAGCTTTTTGCTCCAGTGCATCCTTCAACTGGCCCCGGGTATTTGCCTGTTCAATTTGCAGCATCGCTAATGCAGTTTCATGTTTGTCGCCAGCGGTACTTTTAGTTTCATTGCTGCCGCTCTCTTTCAG
>JAYVUL010000278.1:0-4633 GCA_043787935.1 Chitinophagaceae bacterium
TCCTGTTAAGCGGCATCTTATTTGTAGTAAAATGCTTAAGGAAATTTGGCCTGATACTTATATCCCAATAACTTTTAAATTATTGAATTAACTTTATAAGGAAATTTTACCTATGAACATTGCCCTGACGAAATATACTAAGATACTCTCCCCCGTTTTATTGCTTACACTTTTTTTTATGGGTGGGTATGCACAGGTTAATCCTGTCTTCACTTCCATTACAGGTAAATTGGTAAGGATTACACCAAAATTGGCAGACCTTGATAAATATCCAACCGGGCTTGTATTACAGAAAACAAGGGATGAGAATGGCCTGATAGGCGTGCCGGATGATGATGAAATAATTATCCATCCACAAACCTATGGTATGCCAAACCTGGCTGCGGATGCTGCCCTTCAACCTAATAACCCCAATAACATAACTGCAGCTTCAGCAACTGTTGGTACTAATATTACCGGCTTGGGATATACTTCTGTGAATCCTTCCGATCCTAATTGTGCCGTTGGGCCTAATCATGTAATTCAAACAATTAACAATAGCAGTAGTTCTTATTTTAAGATATGGGACAAAACAGGCACTCAAGTGCAGGCACAAACATTGATCAGCAGTCTTTCCGGTATATCAGGTTCGGGCGACCCGGTTGTTGTATACGATCAACTTGCCAACCGGTGGTTACTAACAGAGTTTGCAAAAACAAACGGTCAAACGTTTATTAATACGCTCGTAATGGCAGTTTCGGTGAGTGATGATCCTACAGGCAGCTGGTATATTTATTCTTTTACTGATAATACTTTTTTTTGCGACTACCCTAAATTCGCAGTGTGGCAGAACGCCTACTATGCCACCAGCAATGATTTCAATACAGCCGGTACCATTTACCTGGGCTCCTCTATTTTTGCTTTCGATCGTACCAAAATGCTTTCTGGTGATGCCACTGCAACGGCTATACGCTCAAGGCTTACTGATGTTGGTAACAGGTATTATTCCATGGCACCGGTTTGCCAGGAAGGGCTTACTACTTCTTCACAAAGCGGTTTATTTGCTTTCTTCCAGGACGACCAGTTTACTGCAGCCGCTGATGTGGATAGCCTTTTTTTATTTGAGTTTACCCCCAACTTCACTACACCGGCGTCTTCGGTAATAGGGGCTTTTACAAAATTGATCCCGGTTGCTTTTAATTCACAGGTTTGTGCAGCCGGTACCTGTATCAACCAGCATGGTTCGGCTACCAAACTGGATGCTTTGCAGGGAAGATTTATGCATAAAATAATTTACCGGAATTTCGGTACTTATGAAGCAATCGTGCTTAATACGACTGTGAACGCTGATGGTGCAGGGAAAGCAGGTATCCGTTGGTGGGAGTTACGCAGGCAAGCTGGCACCTGGAGCATTTACCAGGAAGGTACTTATTCACCTGATGCCAATCACCGCTGGATGGGTGCTATTGCAATGGATGCCATTGGCAATATCGGCCTCGTTTATAATATTGCCGGTGCCAGTGTTTATCCATCTATTGCCATAACCGGCCGTAATTCATGTGACGCTTTAAACACTATGACCTTGCCAGAGACATTTATTGTGAATGGTGCTGCGATCAATGGCAGTACCCGTTATGGAGATTATGGCACGCTGAGTGCAGACCCTTCTACCGGCAGGGATTTCTGGCTAACTGAGCAATATAATGCTGCCAGTACATGGACAACCCGTGTAGCAACATTTAAACTGAATAATTGTGCTGCAACACCAAAAATACGGTTTGAAAATGCAGCACTTGCATTGCGGGAAGCTGATGCTACAACAGTTTCGGGTTGTGTAAAATACAAGGATTATACAGTGAATGTAGTGATTGATGCGGCACCTTCGGCTTCGGCAACTTTAACCTTCAACACAAGCGGTACTGCTACTAACGGGATTGATTACACGATTTCACCTTCTTTGGTTGTTTTAAGTTCCGGTACACTTATTCAACCCATAACTATACGGATATTTGACGATGCTGCGGTAGAAGGGAATGAATCTTTCACTATATCTTATTCCATCAATAACGGGGGTGGAGATGCAGCAGCAGATACTTATAACCAAAGTTGCTTGGTGAATATTGTGGATAATGATGCGGCTCCTGTAGAATCCAGGATTGTTAACCAAACCTGGGGATTAGCAAATGTGAGTTTAACAAATTCCGCAATTTTTAATGGTACTTCAGCTACTGATAAAAGGATTCAGCATCTTTATCTGGCATCCGACCTTATTACTGCCGGATTTTCTGCAGGATCTATAACTGATCTTTCTTTTAACTCAAATTCTACAGCGACTGCAGTATATAATAGCTTGAATATCCGGATTGGCTTTGTGCCTAACACAACTACTTCGCTTAGTACGGGATTTGTAGCGCCAACATTTACTTCTGTTTACAGTGGTAATTATACTACACCGGGCGCTACCGGCTTATTTAATTTTACTTTGCCAAGCCCGGTAAGCTGGAATGGTACTGATAATATCATTATAGAATGCTGTTATGATAATAGTAGCCTCGGTACCGACTTTGCAATTTTGGGTACCGGAGTTGCCTACACCTCATCAGCACTGATTTCACAAAATGCAGTTGGTACTGTTTGTGCCTCAGCTTTTGGTGCTACCAGTTTGAACAGGCCCGACCTCAAATTAAAAATGTCTATTCCTGTTAACGGGATCGCCGCATCAACCACCAGTAACAAAACCGCATACCTTGGCCCCAATGATGATGTTTATTTCTACGATGCTTCAAGTAATATCATAGCCCGTATCAAAAACCTTACGGCTTTCGATTACGGATGTACGCAACTTATCATAGACCGTGATGCCAGTGGTGCAGCAACAACGCAATTCTGGAATGCTGCCGGTAACGTCAATAACCTGGCTTCCAAATCATTCAAGGTGATTCCAACTAATACTACAACAACAGGAAGTTTCCAGGTCACATTGTATTACACCAGCACTGAGGTAATTAATTTCAATGCAGCTACAACGCCTTCTACTTTTGCCACTTCGCAGATTGTGAAAATGTCGAATGGAACTTATATTCCGGCTGTAACACCGGGAGTTCCTCATTTTACGGATGCTTATGTTGCCAATGGAACTGTAGCCGCTTTTGGCACTACAGGAAACACCATCACCGCCACTTTCAATAATACCGACCTTGCAGCTGGTTTTGGTGTTGGTATACCGGGCAATAGCTTGTCCACCGCCGATTTTAGGAGTAAAGCCTCAGGTAACTACTCCGATGTAACCAAATGGCAATACAATATTTCCGGGTCTAATTATATTGATGCTAACCAGGCCCCAACTTCAGGTAGCAATGTAAATATCCTGGCTGCGCATACCATAACACTGGATGCCAGTCAAACTATCGGTAGTGGTAAAACGCTAACGGTTAATGGTACACTTGATGCTGGCACTAATATCATCAGCGGGGCAGGAGCATTCAGCCTTGCTGCACAGGCAATACTGACTACTTCTAATACCGGTACTAATGGCATCAGCCAGAATATTACACTTGCCGGAGCCAATACATTTGCCGACAGCGCCAAATATGTTTTCAATGGTGCTACAACTGCACCGTTTGGTAGTTTATTCAGTACAGTAAGGCCGAATAATATCACAGTTGGAGCCAATATCACTATTGATAAACCAATTGTTATTACTGGTGTACTTGGATTTACAGGCAGCAGCAGGACACTCAACACCGGGAATAATTTGACACTTGTTTCCAATGCATATACTACCGGCAGGATATATGATATGACCAAAGATTTTTCGAGTGGCACTGTTATCAGTGGTAATACCATCACCGGCAACGCAACAGTAGAACGTTATATACCACTCCCCAATGCCGGCACCGGGCGACGTTACCGTTTGCTAACACCAACAGTAACCACTTCTACATCCATTAATGCCAACTGGCAGGAGGGGCAGTCCAATATCGCCATCGGTACCAATAGCAATACTGTCCCCAATTACGGTACACAGATCACCGGCAGTGGCGGCAATGCTAACGGTTTCGATAAGACGCAAACTAACCAGCCATCCCTGTACTTTACCACAAATGGTTCAACACCAACCTATACAGCCGTAGGTAGCACACTCAGCAATACACTCAATGCCAGGACAGGGTATTTTCTTTTCATTCGTGGCGACCGCAGCATGAACATGACCCTGCCCTCAACAACCGGTATGCCTACCAGCAGCACTACTTTACGAGCAACGGGGGCATTACTAACGGGTACGCTGACCAGCTTTACCAATACCCTCACAGGAGGTGCGGGTGTACTGAGCCTGGTAACCAATCCCTATGCTTCGCCCATTAGCTGGGCATTGGTTTATGCAGATGCTACCGGTGTTGCCGATTCCTATACTTTATGGGATGCTGAGATCGGCACAAGGGGAGGTTTTGTAACCGTAAAGACAGACGGAACAGTTTCTACCAGTGGGCAGGGCGCTTCCCTGGCCACCATCAATATACAGCCGGGTCAGGCGTTTTTTGTACAGGCTTCCGGTGCGGCTCAACCTACTATGTCTATCAAAGAGAATCATAAGACTGCTATAAACAGTAACGGCATATACGGACCGCAAACCACACCTCCCACCAGTTTTTCT
>JAYVUL010000279.1:0-3282 GCA_043787935.1 Chitinophagaceae bacterium
GCAAAAGGTTGCTCAACATTATAATAACTGTTATTATACACTCCGGTACCTGCAGGCAATCCCATGGCACCCCAGGTAAGGTCAATACCGCTGCCAATAGGGCTTACCCTTGCATATTTGTAATACTCCCGGATGTAAAAAAGTGCTTGCCCGTTGTTGCTTACTGAAATCAACGGAAAATCATAAGTAATATCTGTGGCTTCACTGCCTATGGCCACACCTGGCTTTTGTGGCGTGCCTGTAAAATTTGTTTTATATTCCACAGCAAAGGAGTCTGCTGCTTTTTTTGTAACCGTAAGGTGTTGCAATTTTACCTGCCGGTAGCCGGTAGTGCTCATTAGAGAGGCTGCATAAATATTGTTACCACCGGCGCTAAGTGAAAAATCGGGGTAATAGTTAGAGGCTGCCAGCAGTGTATCTCTGAAGAAATTTAATTTATTTAACTGGTAAGGTTCAATAGGGTTAAAACCAATTTCAGGATTGGTGTAGGAAGCGCGTTGAAACGGAATGCTATCAAATATTTCAGATTTGTACACATACCCCTGCACAGTAAAATCGGACAACACATTATTTTCATATTTTCTTCTGGTAACCGCAATCAGGTCAACATTGATACTGCCTGAAGTTAAAACAGTAATGCCTTTTGGGAAATTGTAATCGTAGGCACCCTGGTCTATCAATTGGTACCCATTGCTGAGCAGGCGGTAATTAACATATTCATAAATAGGGCTGCCACCACCACCACAAATCACATTCTGAAAATCTCTTGTAAGCGTATATAAAAGATACACATCTCCTTTTACATAGTTTGAAATGCGCGGGCAGGCAGCACCGGATGTGTTTCGGAAATAGGTTTTTGTCTGGGCATTTTTCTTTGCCCGGAAAAGCCTGTTGTAGCAAAGCATTTTATATTGCAAGCCGGTATTGCCATTCATATAAACTATTACATTACAGCCAGCCTGTCCATCGGGCCATATATTATAATCAATAACGGTTGTTCCGGGATAGATGACATCTGTTTTGATGCCGCAGGGTCCTATTGAACTGGTTTGAATAGCATTTTCATTTACCCTGCCACCGCCATAGAATTTCATGTTACCATTCTCATCCCTGTAATCGTAAACATATACATAATCATTGTTGCTGGAATTTCTATACGCAAGGTAAAACCCCTTTATGCCATCTGCTATCAGTTGTGGCGAAGTATTTAAATTGGCAACAACTGAGGTAATAAAAATATAGCCCAGTCCCGGAAATACCCCTGTTCCATTACTGCGGATGTGTTGAACGACCACTCTTTCCCAAACGTAATTGGAAACACTGTCATCTGCGAAAGCAATATAAAATCCTCCTGCACTGTCAGTGGCGGCAATAGTGCGGTTTCTATAATCCTGGCTGGAAGGAAAAGTAAAATGTGCTGAGGTTGGGCTATTGCTTACCGGTATCCCATCTGCAGCCCAAATGCGGTTACCGGCATTATCGTATTTCTGTGCATAAATATCCGTTTTGGTATTTGCGTAGTTCCGTTCATCTTCCCAGATAACAAAATATCCTCCGTCAGGGTAACTGGGGAGTATGACCGGATTTTTTTGCACCAGCAGTGCAGTGCAGGTGGCCATGTGCAGGCTGTCTTCAAAATAGTTGCTTGTATTGCTCCATTGTGCAGAGGCGATGGAACAGGCTGCTAATAAAACAATGGTTAGTATTTTTTTCATCGCTTTGCATTTTGGGTAATGATAATTGAACCATAAGGGTCTGGTTGCTTTCCGGGAGGCCTGTTGCTATTATGTTCCGGTTTACCGCTTTCATATTTATAGCCAGGCTGAATTGAATGATAATTATAAGCCTGCGAATCATTCTTTCGGTTATTCAACGATCCAAAACAATCTACACAGTTGAGGAGGCAGGAACTTTGGTTAATAAAATTTCTAATGGCACCTCCAGGTAATCGGCCAAAGCCATTGTTATACCCTACAAAATTTCCGTTTGCATTACTGGTTACGCAATAGCTCATAATAGTAGCACCATAATAAGGCGGTGGCGGCCCCTGGGCACAACTCCCTTCAATGACGCCGCAACTGTCTATTGTGCCATAAGTATCCGGGTTGCTGGTTAATTTCCACCCACACCATTTGGTATGATGAGCCCCCAGCAAGTGGCCCATTTCATGCATTACCAGGTATACCTGTTGTTGGGTAGTGTTGGGGCCTGTTGGAAAATTTTGTACGGTTACACTATAGTTCATGTCGCAGTAGCAGCAGGCTGATTTATTATTGGCGCCATCAAAGGCCGGACACGTATTGGTAGATACTGCTTTTATTCTGCCGATGTCACCTGCCAGGCCAGACCTGCCGTTTGTACCATAATCGAGGCCCACACAAATATTTCCCCAGAAATTATCTTTCCAATAGTTAGCAAGGTCAGTTAAAGCATTATTCCTGTTATCGCCCCGGTAAGGGTCAGGGGTTGTCCATACATTAACAGTAGTTATTTGTACATTGACCGAATCGTTAAAATAGCCAGTGGCAACCGGGTTGTATAATTCATAAACATAATCAATGGTTCTCTGCCTGTTACTACCCAGGTTAATAAACAAACTGTCGAAACAATCTACAAATACATTAACGCATTTGTCCCGGAGTGCAAGTGGCGATGGAGCGCCGGAGAGGTCAATACCGTTGGATGAATGTGCAGGTGCGCTTTCGGTAGTACCACAATCAAATGGCTGTACCGGAAATTGCACTCTATCGCTATTGTAAAGCCGGTAGCTGGAAATGTTTTCTTCAGCTGCTTTGGTTACCTGAATCACTTTGTCGCTCATAGAGGCTACCAGTGACAGGTAGTCTTCATTAACTGTTAGCGTTACAATATTTTTTGTTGCCACGCCGCTTACAATGCCCCTGTAGGTAAGGGGTATTTTTATATTTTCAATTACACCATTATTGTTTTCTGTAAATATTACATTGCCCAGCGAGAATTTAACCAGTTCGCAGGTAATGCTTTTACTGTTGCTAACAGGAACGCTTACCTGTATAGCTTCAGGTTTTTGTTCCAGCAGCTGCTGGCTGAAGGAAGGATTTAGCCGGAGTTCCTGGTAAGTACCTCTTTGCGCAAGAGCCTTATTGGCTACAAACACGAAAGCGGGTACTTTTTTAAAGGGACCCTGCTGTGCTTTTTTAGCCAGCACCATTTTCTTAACGGGCCAGTCCTGTGAAAATGCATTTAACGCACTACTTAATAGAATCAGGAGGAGCAGTTTTTTCATCTCTTTTTTATTGAGGC
>JAYVUL010000280.1:0-4986 GCA_043787935.1 Chitinophagaceae bacterium
GTTTGGGGTATCTTACCTTAAACCGCCTGGCCAATTCATTGAGCGGCGGCGAAAGCCAGCGCATACAGCTTACCCGCAGCCTTGGAAGCAATTTGACCAATTCGCTGTATATATTAGATGAGCCTTCCATCGGGCTGCACAGCAGGGATACGAAAAGGTTGATCACTGTGCTAAAGGAACTGAGAGATTTGGGTAACACCGTTGTGGTGGTAGAGCATGATGAAATGATGATGAGGGAAGCAGACCATATTATTGATATGGGACCGCTGGCAAGTCATTTGGGCGGTGAAGTGGTGGCCGCAGGAAATTATAATGAACTGATTGCAGATGAAAAAAGTATGACGGGTAAGTATTTATCCGGCAAAATGAAAATTGAACCACCCTCAACCCTGCGTAAATGGAAACGAAGCATTACGGTGCAGGGGGCAAGGCAAAATAATTTACAAAACCTTACGGTGGAATTCCCACTAAATGTATTATGTGTGGTGAGTGGGGTAAGCGGCAGCGGTAAGACGACCCTGGTAAAACAAATATTATATCCTGCCCTTCAAAAGCTGAAAGGCGAAGGTGTGGAAAAAGCCGGGCTGCACAAGGCAATCACCGGGGATGTGGACGCTGTTTCACAAATAGAAATGGTAGACCAAAACCCTATCGGTAAATCATCGAGGAGTAACCCGGTTACCTACATCAAGGCTTATGATGAGATAAGGGAATTATACAGCAAGCAACCGTTAAGTAAGATCAGGGGATTTCAACCCAAACATTTTTCTTTTAATGTGGATGGAGGAAGGTGCGATGCCTGCAGTGGCGAAGGCGAACAAATTGTAGAGATGCAGTTTTTGGCCGATGTGCATTTAACCTGCGAAGTATGCGGTGGTAAAAGGTTTAAAGAAGAAGTACTTGACGTGACCTACAAAAACAAAAATATTTACGATGTGCTTGAGATGAGTGTGGATGATGCCATCGTTTTTTTTGTGGATGAACCTGATGTTGCAAAAAAAATACAACCTTTAAGCAACGTAGGCCTCGGCTATGTAAAACTGGGCCAGAGCAGCAATACCTTATCCGGAGGCGAGGCACAAAGGGTAAAGCTGGCATCCTTCCTCGGTAAAGGAAGAAGTAATGGCAATATCCTTTTCATTTTTGATGAACCCACCACGGGCCTTCATTTTCATGACATCAAAAAATTACTTGCTTCTTTTAATGCCTTGATAGAACAGGGGCATACCATACTGGTAATAGAACACAACACCGATGTAATTAAAAGTGCCGATTGGGTTATTGACCTTGGCCCCGAAGCTGGTGATGGTGGTGGTAATTTGGTTTTTGCCGGTAAGCCGGAGGAGTTGAAAAAATGTAAGGAAAGTTTTACGGGGAAATATTTGTAACTCCTCCGGCCCTGTCCAGCTGAATGCCGTTAATACTCTTTGTAGTTTATATCCGTATCAATTTTCAGGCATCAGTAACTAGTGGCTACAGGAAAGAGTTCGGCCTGAAGGAGGAGTATAGTAAGGTGCTGCCTCCTGACAGATTTGGTGCGGAGCTCTTGTGAGCAGGCCTCGTGCCAGGAAGTGCCTGCAAAATCCCAAATCAAATGAACCAATCTTATTTGCAGTGTGAATTTAAAAATGTTGCCTGCTGATATACTGCACAAGAGTGCAACGCCACTGAAGTTTAATAAAGAACAATAACCGGGACAATAGCAACAAAAAAGCCGCTTTGCAGCGGCTCCTCGTTTTTCATTCAGGGGTGAAAATTATTTTTTAATAAAGGCTGCCGTTTCTGCTACGCCTTCGCTTACAATTTTAATGAGGTACATGCCGCTGCTGATTCTTTCTGCAGGGATAGTGATTTTATTATTGCCCGGAATAATCCTGTAACCGGATGTACTGATTAGTTTGCCGGTAATATCAGTAACATTCAATGCAATCATTTTTGTGGTGGTGGACTGGTACTGCAATGATGTATTGCCCTCTGCAGGATTGGGATAAATGAACCAGTTAGATGGTGTTCCTTTATTGTAATTAATTTTTACAATGGCAGAGCGGTCAACCGTACCATTGGTATTTATTACTTTGAGCCGGTAAAAATTATTGCCGGTGGCAAGCGATTCATCCGTAGTATTGTATTCGGAGCCGGATATATTTTTGGGCGATACCTGTTTCAACGGAAAGAAATCTTTTCCATTCAATGATTTTTCAATTACAAAATCACGGATATTTTCTTCAAAACTGCTTTTCCATTTCAGCACTGCTTTTTTATCTTTTAATACTCCCGTAAAATAATCAAACCGGATAGCCAGGATAGTGGACGGCTGAGGCACACAACCCTGGTTGTTGATCCATGTAGTACCGGTACCGGAAGCATTAGGAACAATGATGCCTGCATTACCGGCAGCACCGCCTGAACCCGGGCTATAGTCCTGGAATGACGAAGTATAATTCGTTGCCAATGTGGTATCACCCGTTCCATTGTAAGTGTGTAAGGCACTAACTCGCCTGCTGCTGTTACTAAAATATCCACCACCCGTATTGCTGCAACTGGTGCCAGACCCGCTGGCAGTGCCAAATACGGCATAATAAGTGGTAAGGGGTACGCCTGCATTACAATGGTTGGTGAAATTCAGATTGGCAGCAGCATTATCAAAGCCGCATAGTGCAGTAGTGCCCCTGTACCCTGCCCCGAGAAAAAAAATGACATTGCTGTTGGCGGGAATTATATCGGTGTTGGGAACCGCTATAAAAACATTGCAGCTTGCAATGGTATTTAACTGGCTGATGAGGTCGGTAATATCTGTATTGTCTCCCGCTATTGAAGGATACCGGAAACCATAGCAGCTTAAACCATTATCACAGAATTCTCCGGGAAAATTGGAGAAGGTGGGATAAGGAGTGGATACTGCATTGTTGCCCCGCCACCAGTAGTTATAATTTACCACAGGAGTGCCGCCCACACCGTTGGAGTTGGAAGAGGGATTATAAGAACCAAATACAATATCCGCAATGTTTACTGCTGAGGGCCCCGTTTTAGCCACGATAAATTCATTGTGTTCATCACCACCGCAGGGATTGATGAATTGTGTACTCAGTACCAACTGGGCAAAGGCACCATGCACCAAAGCCAACAGGGTAAGAATAGAAAAGTAAATTTTTTTCATGTGTTGAAGTGTTTTTTAAAAAATAAATCTGCCGGGCAGACGGTTTATTTAAAGCCGGTTGATGGTGACAAATAAAGTATTGGAGTTCTTTTTGGGAGGGTACTAAATCAACTGCGAAAGTATCTAAAATATGGCGTAACAGAACACCAAAACGGGGATGGGGAAAACTTAGGGTTGAATAAACCGGTATGTTAACCCTATCTTAACCTGTCGCTGTCTTTTACCATTTTTTCATCCTTATTAATTGCCCTGGCGGCCAGTACGAAAAATAGAACGATCAGCAGGTGCAGCAAAGAAGTCAATGCATAAGTGCCCTGTGTAAAAGCAGACACCTGGCGGTAGTAAAAAAATATCAGCAGCACTTCCAGCACAATGCCCGTCACTGAAAGCCGCAGTTGGGTGATCCTGTTTTTATACAAACCAACCGCCACCAGCGCAACCACTGCCACCGTAATAGTCACCAGCATAATGAACAGGCCGCCATTGACGCCACTGAGTTCGTGGTAAGGAATCAACGGGTCCTGGATGCCAACATAGTACGGAAGTTTTAAAGTGGCCAATGCAGCAACACCTGCCAGGAATAGCCAAATTGTTTGGATGCGTTGTAACATAAAATAATTTACATAAAATTATAAAAAACAAAAGTAAGATAAAGGGTTGTGTTTTTAAAAACAGGGATAGTTTGGCATAGTTAACTATTGAGGGCAACCACCTGTCATAATTATGTTTCTATTTATTGTAGCATTGGCACCGCTGATAACAAAAAGAAAACCGCATGTCGCATTGTCGGAGTCCACTGCCAGGGTGTGATACACCATTACAATAGTATTGCAATCGGGCAATTTGCCATTACTCCATACAGTCGGATCACTCCAGTTTCCATTTTTGGTGGTAGAGGCAATCTCCGGAACTTTGGGGTCGCAGGATTTCATCAGGCAGTCTTTGTTCCAGTAAGTGATACCGTTATCGGTACCAATGATCACTTTGCTCATCACCGTATCAATCGCAAGGGCTGTTACATTATTTGATGGCAAACCAGCTGCTGTGGTAAAGCGCCTGAAATTACTGACATCATTTACATCGGTACCATTAAACATCACCAGTCCTGCCGTAGTGCCAATAAAAACATTACCATAACGGTCACCAGCAGCCGCATTATTATTTACGGCACTCCCCGGAGGGAAGATGGTTGGATAGTTGATGCTTTTCCAGGCATTAATATTACTGGCCAGCGCTACACCTCCTGATTCCAGTCCTACCCATTTGTTACCGGCAACATCACCATAAATGGCCTTCGCAAAAAATCCTGCAGGCAAAACGCCACTGGAATTGGTATTATCATAAGCCGTGATAAAAGCACCGGTCACAGCATTGTAAACAGCAATTTGCGGTCCGCCAAAATTGGACTGGCTATATACAAGAACCTGGTTCATATTTCCACCAACAGTGTAAGTGCCTCCATGAGTGACAGAGATATCCAGTCCTGCTGTAATTTTGGAAAAATAAGGTGTGGTGGATGAAAGTCCTAAGCCGAGCCCACCTCTACTGGCAATATCATCCGGGGGATCGGTCTGGTCCATAGTAGAAACCCAAACCCTTGGTTCGGCACTCGCAAACCCGGTATCTACAAACAGGCCTTTTCCGTTCCGGCTGGGAAGTCCGTTTGCGGTATTGTCACTAAAATACCTTCTGCCGGTAAAAGTACTTCCATCAGGATAATAATGCACACCGCCACCAGAGGCATATGCACCACCTGCAAGGGTTCCCTGCTGTGCTATCCAAATGCCGCCGTTCTTATCATTTGCCATTCCGTTCACTCCGTATCCATC
>JAYVUL010000281.1:0-2976 GCA_043787935.1 Chitinophagaceae bacterium
CAATAATACCGGCAGCGGTGGTTATTTCCAACCTTGCCATTGCTGATCCCGGCACAAAATTTTTAAAGAAAACACTTTTATTTCCGGGGGGGGTATAGCGTATATTGTTTGCCGGTATATCACAGATAGATTCCGCAGTGGCACCGTTCTTCAACCGGGTAATAATATCTTTTGTTTTAACTGCATTCAGGTTGGTAAAGGGATAAAAATTGATGAGCGCTGCAGGTTCCTGGTCGCTCAGGCCTATACAAGGTGTAAGAAAAAGGCCAAACGTACCGGTGCGGTCAACTGAACCAAAGGTGGTTCCTGTTTCTCTTTCAAGGGTTTCTTTGATCCGGTTAAACCCTTTCATATCGGCGATAATACTGTTGTTGAGATAGATGGTGTATTTACCGGTTGGTTTGCGATGGAAGAAATGATAAAAAGATACTACCCCTTCCACCTCAATTTCAGACAGGTTGAATAAAACAGCCAACTGCTTTATATCTTCATCCCGAATATGACCATTGTTTTTTTGTAATTTCCAGAGTTGAGGCAACATCTGTGTTTGAGCGGGCTCCTTAAAATTCTTCGCACTGTCATCAGCCATAGTTGGAAGCTTTGATGTAACCTGCAATTTCGGGTTGTTTCGCTTTCAAAATGATGATGGTAGTTATTGATTTACCTGATTGTAAACATTCAATTGGGCAGCGTTGTGGTATAATTTAGAAATGATGATACTGAGTAGCGTTGAATCTGCTTTCCAGTGCTAGGGTATTTGTTAATCCTGCGCTATCCATATATTTGATACAATGCAAGTTGAGGTAGCAGTGATAGATTCAGGTGGCAATGTTTTAAATTAATTCGAAGAGTTTAATCAGCCCTCTTTACCCATTCATACAATAATAATACAGCGGACATGGCATTATTTCTTGCTTTTGGAGAAAGGGTATTGCCCATTTCAAAATCGGTTGCACCTATAGCACAAATATAAAATTGGGTATCGGTTGAATATAATTGCTGAACAAGGTTCGCCAGCATACCGGCATTTACCTGGTGGGAAGAATTGTTGGATTGGTGGAATCCGGAACTAATGGATTGAAAAGAAATGGTTTCTTCTTTTAGGGAAGCATCCACAAAGATTACCCTTTTATATTTTGATAAATCTTCAGCTATTCCAATATCCAATTGCTGTGTGGTAATGCAACTAACCCCTGGTAATTTTTTTTCTTCCAATAACTGGCAAATATAAGCCCCCACGCCATCATCCGAGCGCAGCGGGTTTCCAATTCCTACAATGCAGGTATTTTTTTGTAAGGCATCTTCCGGGAGTAAATATCCTGCATTCATGTGCAATTCAAAATTGTAATTTGCGCTAATGCAATATAAAGAGGAATATCCGAATTACAGGTACCGGCTTTTACCTTGCCGGCAATACTTCAATTAAAGAATATTGAAATAAATGTTTCATTAGATTGGCTAACTTTTTTCCACCTAATACAAGGAAGTGTCATTATTTGCCCTCACTTATTTTTCTTTCACAAAGGTAAATGTACTCACCCCCTGTTTTAAAGTCATTTCTTTTTTGGTGGTATCAAATACAAGGGTCAATCCTGCTGCCTCAAAACCAAAAGCATCTTTACCGGTATTGGTAAGTGGAAATTTTTCCTGTCCGGTTGCTTCAGCCATCAGGCTGCTTTCTTCATTGGTGATCGTTATTTTAAGCGGTATTTGGGTGGAAGCATAAACGCCTGTGTATTTATCCAGTTCGGCGCTGCTTAATACCTTCTCTTTTTTAGTTCCCCAGCCATTATTTTTTTCATTGGCATCCATAAAAATACCGCCATCTAACTGTAGGAATGCAATTTTCTTTTTAGTATTAACATGAATAGTGGTGGCTTGTAGATTTTTTTCCCAAATCCCGGCGGTTTGATGAATGGTTTCTTTGGAGCTATCAGTATATTCCACTACCAAATCCATAGGTATAGCAAAGCCACCAATATTTTTTATACTCACCTCATAGCCCGTTTTACCGGGTGTAACTTTTTCAATTGCTACATCTATATACGAACTGGTCATAAACCAATTACTAAAATACCAGTCTAATGATTTACCGGAAATATTGGAGAAGCTATTGAACATATCCCAGGGAATAGGGTGCTTACCATTCCAGCGGTCCATAAATCCCTGCAATGATTTTTTAAATAATTCATCGCCCATCATATCTTTTAATCCCAGGTAAGCCAGTGCGGGTTTGCCATATTCATTGTGTCCCATTGCCTGGCCGCTTAAAATATTCACGGGGGTAATAACGGGGATTTGGGTTTCATCGGAAGGATTGGTTGCCCAGCCTGCTACCCTGAATTGTTTAAAGAATTGATCTGCTTTTGCTTTCCCCAGGTCAGCCTGCCCGATTAAATATTCAAAAGCAGTTGTCCATCCCTCGTCCATAAAACCATAACGATGTTCATTAATGCCCATGTAAAATGGAAAGTAGGAATGGCCCACTTCGTGTTCGGCGATAAAGCGTTGTATCACGTCATCCTGCTGCTTACTATCATTGGCCATCATTGGGTACTCCATATCTGCAAAGCCTTGTATAATGGTACTCTTAGGGAAGGGATAGGCCACACCCGGCCAGTGATTACTGTACCAGTCAAGTGAATGTTGGATATGCTTTACCTGGTGATTGAAATTGCCTGCACCAGTTAGGTAGACCGACTGGCAGCTGGCCCTGCGGCCGGTTTTTTTATCCACTAATACACTTGCAGCATCCCATAAGTACCGATCACTGATGCAAAAAGCCATGTCGCTGATATGAGCTGCCTGCCACTTCCAGGTATTGGTGGCATTTTGTGTGGTGATGTTTTTTGCATCAATTTCTTTTTGCGTAGCTACATTGATTACTTCATCGCTGGTAAAACTTTTATTGAATTTTTCAAGGTAAGCCGGCTGCAAAACTTCAGCCGCATTGAGTAAATCACCCGTACCCCAAAC
>JAYVUL010000282.1:0-5915 GCA_043787935.1 Chitinophagaceae bacterium
ATAATTTTCGGAAAGATCATTTGCCTGAATGATATGGTCGTACACGTCTTTAAAATATTTTTCAGTTTTATCTTCTATCAGGTCGCTTTCACTTCTTAAAATACCATTCACCAGTTCCCTCACCGGGGAAACACTTCTTTTTAAAACGATCATTTCTTTCCTTAGCATATTTATTTTGGCAAGGCTGCGTGTATCAGGGCTTCGTACAATATCCTCCTCCAGGTTTTCAATTTTATCCCCCAGCTTTTCCATTACTACAAAATAATTATCCACGATCAGGTCAATTAAAGAATAAAATAAAAAATCAGCCCCCTGCTGGCGCACCCTCGTATTGTTCACTTTCAGCCTTTCTCTTAATGGGTCAAATACATCCCTGGATGCATCCTCCTGAAAACTGATCACAAAAGTTTTGCCCAGGATAATACTAATTTGCTCCGCTTCCACCGCTGCATCTTTTTCGTTAAAATACAACATGTTTAAGACGCAAAAAATGAGGCCATCCATTTCATCGGTCTTGGGTCGCTGGCCAATACTAAGAATATCCTCCACAAATAAATAATGAATTCCAAAGTGTTCGCAAATCATTTCCACATCTTTTTTCCTGAGGCCATCTACATTTATCCAGGTTGTTTTGGGAGAAGACGCATAATGAAAACAATCCGGCACAACCTTCAATTCTTTCACTTCAATCTCAGCCGCATTATAATCGTACACAAATATTTTCAACTCTTCCGGTTCAATACGTTGGGGTACTATTGTAGGATTTACCTGGAGTACTTTCTTGGTACGCAGCAGTTCCAGCGGATTGACGATGTAAGAGAAATAATTTCTGGTGTTCATTTGTATAATTGATAACAGAAAGGTAAATGTAAAATTATTAAACAAATGAAGGATGTGTCATATCCAGATTTGGTGAAAATTATTTAGAATGGGATGGCTGTTTTTTCCTACTGTTGCTGCTGCACCATCTGCATATACTTACGGTAAGAATTATCAGCTCCGGCACCATCTTCTAATTTTTTAGTCACCACCTGTGGTGTTAAGATGGCCGCCACTTGTTTTGACACCATTCCATCTTCATACGATACAGATACACCTACTTCCAGTGTTTGTTTGGCTGTGCCTTTGTAGGTTCCTTTTACAGGCGAACAGTCGCTGAAATTTCTGCCAATGGCAAGCCTCACATGCTGGTCACTTGCGATGCAGTTGTTGGTAGGGTCGAGGCCGATCCAGCCATAGAAAGGTACATACGCTTCTACCCATGCATGCGTAGCCCCTTCGCCCCGGAGGTCGTTATCATGCGGGCAAACATAGCCGCTTACATACCGGGCCGGGATACCCAACAGGCGAAGCATGGATAATAAAATATGGGCAAAATCCTGGCACACCCCGGCTTTTAGATTCCATATCTCATCCAGCGTAGTAGTTACACTGGTGATGCCTTTGATGTACTGAAAGTTTTTATAAACATATTCTGTTAATTGCAGCAGGGAAGTGAATACAGAAACCGTTTTATAAAAGCCGGCGTCTGCCAGTTTTTTTAGTTCAGGCAGGGCATCAAAATTTTCCTGCTTTAAAAAATCAATGAACGGAACGATGTTTCTTATTTCATGCAGGTGGTTCCATTGTACAGCAGCAGTTGTTTCATCTGAAGGAAAAACTACCGGTTTTGTAACAATGGTGATGGTAGAATCTATCCTCAATTCTGTATGTGGGGCAATGTTCATAAATGAACCAACTTCATTGCCGTAGTAGTCTTTAAATATTTCTACTTTTGGTTCCCCCGTAATATGCAATTGCTGGCTTTGTACCGACTGGCTTTCATCTTTTACCGGGAACAGCATTACCTGGTTGGCACTGTCCCTTACAGGTTCTGGGTAAGTATATTTGGTAACATGGTGGATAACAAATCTTGGCATAGTTTATTATTTTAAAAGCCTCCCTCTCCCGGAAGCCCGCCCGGGTGAATGGTTCGAACGGGGAGGGTTTGTGAACCTGGCTATTTATGGTTGTTGTTTTTGTTTAACAATGGTTTGCTTTACTGTTGCAGTCTGCTATTTTTTCAGAACAATTCAAGTGAGGTACTCTGTATAATATTATCCTTGTGTCCTCAGGAAAAACTGCGCCAATGAAGCCAATAAATATTCTACAGTCCGGAACGTGGTAAATAATTTACTTCAAACAGCCATGAAAAATATTTATGAATGAGCAAAATAATTTTGGCTTAATGCATCACCAATTTCAAACAGACTCAGTTTTGTTTCGTGTAAAAAAAGATGCAGGTTTTCACCGGAGATTGATTCGGCGGTAGAAAATCTCACCTTGCTTTTTATTTTGCCAATCATAAAATCAATTTGATTAAATGCAGCAGCATTGCCGTCATTTTTTAACCGCTCAAAATAACGGTGCAGCCTGTTAACAGAATAAATTACCGAACGGGGAAACTGGTCATTCAGTACAATTTGCTCTACCACATTCCTGGCTTCAAACCCGCTTCGGTATGTTTTTAAATACAATTCGTAACCGGAGATGGACATCAGCAAATATTTCCAGTAAGTGGTGTCAGTTATTTTATCCACTTCATAATTAAGGCTGCTGAATTTTATGTCCAGTATATCTGTTGACTGTATGGCACGTTCCAGGTATTTCCCGATATTGATAAAAGAGTTTCCTTCGCCTCTTGCCATGGTTACGTCTGTGGTACCAAAATACAACAGCCCTTTTTTCAACAGGTTGTCCAGTACCGTTATAGGGTCTTCTTTTTGCAGCCATTCTTCCAGGCCCGGATCTCTCATGGTATGATAAAAATCATTGAGGCATTGCCACATTTCTTTGGTGATGTGATCCTGCACACTGCGGCCGTTTTCCCTCGCCATGGTTACGATATTGAGAACCGAGTTGGGGTTGTCTTTATTAATCACCATAAACTGCAGTACCGCCCTTGTATTGTCTGCCAATTCCCCGGCTTCTTCATCATTTAAAAAAGTGAAAATTTTCAATACCGGCATCCATGAAAATTCCTGCACATCATCCTGTGATGATGCGTAGTTGATTTTTAACATGCGAAGGATCCCATCCGTACGTTCCATGTACCGGCTCATCCAGTATAAACTATCGGCTACTCTGCTAAGCATAAGAAAAAACCAGGCGCCCCCGCCGCTCCCTAAAGGGGGAATTAAGACAGGGGCTTTTTGTTTTATTGTGAATAAATTTTTTCAGGCTGTTGGCGATTAATAATGTTTACGCTTACTTATTAATAAAATATGCTTTGATTATTGCCCTCTAAAGTTCCCCTTTTAGGGGGTAAGCACCCACGTATCCTTACTGCCACCACCCTGTGAAGAATTTACGATCAACGAACCTTCTTTCAAAGCAACCCTTGTTAATCCCCCGGGCACTATTTCAATGCCAGACGGTCCGCACAGTGCAAAAGGCCTCAGGTCAACCCTCCTTGGCTGCAACCTGCCATCCATATAGCAGGGCACACTTGAGAGGCTGATAATTGGTTGGGCGATAAAGTTTCTGGGCTCCTGCAGCACTTCTGCTTTGTACTCTTCTATTTCGGTGTCAGTAGCTGCGCTGCCCATCAACATGCCATAGCCTCCGCTTCCGTTGGTTTTTTTAATTACCATCTCCCGAATATTTTTAAACACATGGTCTCTTTCTTCCTCTTTGCCCAGTTGGTAGGTGGGCACATTTTGTAATACCGGTTCTTCATTTAAATAATACCTGATCATGGCCGGCACAAAAGTATAAACAGCCTTGTCATCTGCCACACCGTTGCCCACTGCATTCACGATTGCTACATTGCCTTTTCGGTAAGCGCTCATAATACCAGCTACCCCCAGCATACTCCCGGGATTGAACATTAACGGGTCTAAAAATTCATCATCCACCCTGCGGTAAATCACATCCACCTGCTGCAGGCCGGAAGTTGTTTTCATGTACACTTTGTGATTGTCTACCACCAGGTCACTTCCTTCCACCAATTCCACTCCCATCAATCTTGCAAGGGTGGTATGCTCAAAATAGGCAGAGTTGTATATACCCGGCGTAAGCAACACAATAGTGGGATTACTGATGGACCTTGGTGACAGGGACACTAAATTTTTATGCAGGATGGTAGCATATTCTGTTACGCTCCTTACATTATTTTGGGGCAAAAGATCGGGGAAAATCCGTTTGGTGATTTCCCTGTTTTCAAGCATATAACTTACTCCGCTCGGGGTACGTAAATTATCCTCCAATATATAAAAGGAACCTTCTTTATTGCGGATAAGATCGATGCCGGAGATGTGCACATAAATATCATACGGCACAGGGAAGTTGTGCATCTCCCGAAGGTAATACGGGCAACTGTAGATCATTTCTGCCGGGATTACCCCGTCTTTTATAATAAACTGGTTGCTGTAAATATCTTTTAAAAAAAGGTTGAGTGCTTTTAGCCGCTGCTTGATTCCCCGTTCAATATAATCCCATTCTGTGGCAGTGATAATACGGGGAATAATGTCGAAAGGAAATATTTTTTCTATGCCTTCACCACTGCTGTACACGGTAAACGTGATACCCTGGCTCATGAACAGGCGCTTGGCCAGCTCTTCTTTCTTATTCAGTTCATCAATAGAAAGCTGGTTTAAAAAATGAACCGCTTTTTCGTACTGCTCCCGTACAGTAACGCCAGATATCATTTCATCCCATACTCCGGAATCAACCAGGTAAGATTGCAGCAGTTCATTTGTAAGCATACACTACAGGTTTTGGAAATGAGTATGGCAGGCAACCGTAAAATTCTCAGATAATCAAATATAATAAAGGAAAATTACATTTTGATAAGTTTGTGTTCCTAATTAAAAGGAAGTATTTTTCTGAACAGCATTTAAAGGCAGGAGTCACCGGGAGTACCTCTCACCTTGAGCCCGGTTTGTTTTGCAACCATAATAAATGGTTTGCCACTGCCCTTATTTCGGTAAAGCTGAATTGCTCCCCAAGTATTGATCTTAATTCCCCATGTTGTTTCCCCGGGTTTTTATTGATCACTGCTGAAATGGTTTCCACCCTGGCTGTATCTGCAAATATATCCACTGGCAGTTCGCCTGATTTAATAAATTGAATGAGGTGCCCCTCAATGGTGCCTGCAGACAGGTTTCTTTCTTTGGCAATTTCAGTAATTATTTTGCCTTGTTTAAAAGATTGAAGGCTAATAATATTGGAAGGAACTTTATCAACCCCGGGTGCTGCTGGTTTTTTTCGCAGGCGTTTAGGGGTTGCCGGCATTAATTCAATATTGCTTTCCAATCCGTATTGGCGGCAATAGTTTTCCACGATGGCAATAATCTCTTCGCCATATTTCTCTGCCTTTGCTTTTCCAAAACCACTGAGCAATTGCAGATGCTCCAGCGTTAATGGCAGGTAGGTACAAACCTCTTTGATACTAAGATTGCCGGCTACATAAAAAATGGGCAGGTTGCTGCCTTCGCAAATTTTATCCCGCCAGTTTTTAATGGCATTATACAACTCCGGATTGGGAATATCGGCAACCGCCAGTTGTTTTTTACCGGCAGCGTAGCTGGAAATGTGAAGTCGTGGAATGGAAAGGTTTAGTTTATATTTTAAAAATGCAGCTACGGTAAATGGCTGTTCGCAAAATTCAATAAGGTAAATTGCTTTTACAAGGACCACCACCAGTTCCTGTAAATGATCATCAATAGCAGTTGCCGTTTCTTTGTGCTCGGTAATGATGGGATGTTGTTGTACATTATTTTTCATTGTTGAGAGCAGGGGTAAAAAATACCCTGCTGCATCCTGTATCCTTTTTTGTAATACGGTGTTGTTTTCAATCACCGGTTCATCATTCATCAATCCTTGTGCGAGGCCAATAAATTTGCCGGCAAATATTTTTTCCTGTTTTATTTGTT
>JAYVUL010000283.1:0-6382 GCA_043787935.1 Chitinophagaceae bacterium
CCTCTTCACGAGGTGCCCATGCAGGAACAGCGTATACGCCCCAATGCATGCTTAACCCAATCTTTGCATCATCGTACCATTTTGGCATTTTATGGCTATCTAAAGATTCCCATGTTGGTTTGTATAATGTCTTTTCATTTTGTTGCGAATAAGCTATGATGCTGCAACTTAGCCCTGTTACAATTAAAAGTATATTTTTCATATTACTTACCTTTATGTATTTCGTTTGATTATTTTTATAATAAAATAATGTTGTATGAATGATGTATTCAGTTATTCTGCAGCTGTATTTATATTTTAAACTTTAAAAATAAATATTAGAATTCATTTTTCTAACACTTAAAAAAAACTACACTTCTTAAAGTATATTTACTGTCCATCAGCTTTAGCAAATGCTTTCACCATTATTTCAAGATCAATGACCCCCCTAAAGCCACTAAAACCAACTGAATATTTTGTACCATCAGCCGTTACAATTGGCTGACCTCCTTCCCATCCTATTAAGTCAGGGGCCTCTATGCCATTGGCATTTTCGTCTACCTCCTTGTTAAAAACCATTCTTTCATATTCGCCGGTTTTTACACCTGTAAGCCATACCTGGCTGGCTTTTGTCCATGCAATTTTATAGGTTGATCTTTGCCGGGCTTTATCTTCTCCAAACATTTTTCCAAACACCTGTCCGCTCTCACTGATAATGCAAACGGCAACATTTCCCTTGGCGATTTTCATGTCTACCGGGTTTTCTTTATACGCCGGTATCATTTCTTCCAGGGCTTTAAATATGCTGTTAATAAAATCATCTGCATTTTGGTTCATAGATTAAAATTTATGGGTGAATGAAATATTTTCCCTGATTAAAAATTTCATAAGTTTACTATAATGAAAATAAATCAAGTACAGAATAAAGTTATTGTATTCTTCTTTAAGGAAATGCAATGATTTATTGCATTGAGGTACCCGGATACAGGTAAGGTAAGATGAAGGGCACCGATCGTTCTTTAAGAATGACCGGCGCCCTTTGTTATTTTAATTTACCAGGAATCGCTGCCAGGTAACAAAATTAAATCTTCCGAAATTATAATGTTCACCAACTGCGGCAGTGATTAAATATTTGCATGCAAAGTGATAGTATTGTCTGCCGTTACGGAATACAGGTCGGATCTTCGCAGACTTGCGAACTGTTTAAAATGCCAGCGAAAAAAAATTATTTCTCTTTTAACCCCGTTTTCTTCCAGTCAATAAAAGCAGTGATGGTGGAATCAGATAGTTTTGAATGCATCTTGGGCATAAACTCATGATCGTCAGGATTTTTTTGAATGCGTGTTATCATTTCATCAACATTGTCTTTGGCAGCTGTATAGCTACTCAACGGTTTTTTATTTCCTTTACCTTCTATATGGCAAGGTGCGCAACTTGACTGGATAATTGGCCCGATACTATTTTCGTAGGTTACCTCTTTTACAGCTACAGCAGCGGTTTTTTTAGAGGAAGAACAAAACTGAAATAATACTACAGCAGTCAGCAACATGACTGTAATGGATACTTTACGCATTTGGGATAAGTTTTAATGAATATTTTAATGAACTCACAAATTAACTCATTTATTTTTACCCGGGAAAAAATGCGACGAAAACGATAAATGCTACGACCAAAGCAATCCACTACCTTAATTTAATAAAGAGCGATAAGGAAGTATTTTAAATCATTGAAATATTCGCAACAGCAAGTGCGGTTTTTTTATAAAGGAAATGCATAAAAAATAAGTAAATTGTAATGATTTAAAACTACTGTCATGAAACGATTACACCTTGTTTGCCTGCTGCTTTTATTTGCAGCTGGTATTTCTCAGGCTTTACCTTCCGGTATTCATCCAACTTTAGCCATTGGTGCTGCTGCACCAGCTTTTAATCTGAAGGGTACAGATGGGAAAATGTACACCCTCGCTTCTTTTAAAAGCAGCCCTGTGCTGGTAATAGTTTTTACCTGCAATCATTGCCCCACCGCACAGGCTTATGAAGACAGGCTGATACAGTTAAAAAAAGATTATGGAAATAAGGGTGTGGCAGTAGTGGCCATCATGCCCAACGACCCTGCATCCATTACGCTGAGTGAACTGGATTATACGGATTTGAGTGACAGCTATGAGGAGATGAAAATACGTGCGGCGCAAAAGCATTTCAACTTTCCATATTTGTACGACGGCAACACAGAGGCTGTATCAATTGCCTACGGACCAGTGGCTACCCCGCACGTTTTTATTTTTGATAAAGAAAGAAAGCTCCGCTACCAGGGACGTATAGACGATATGGAAAAGCCATATAAAACACCTAACAGTTTTGACACCCGTAATGCCATTGATGCGTTGCTGGGCAATAAGGAAGTTACTACCCCTACCACAAAAGTTTTTGGCTGTTCTATTAAATGGGCAGAAAAAACCCAACTGGTAAAACAAAGCAATGAGAAATGGGCAAAGCAACCTGTAATGCTGGACAGCATTACAGAGTCGGGCATAAAAGACCTGGTGAAGAACAATGGCGATAAACTAAGGCTAATCAATATCTGGGCTACCTGGTGTGGCCCATGTGTAACAGAATTTGACGATTTTATTACCATTAACAGAATGTACCGCAGCAGGGATTTTGAATTTATCAGCATCAGTGCAGATGATCCGGCGGTAAGGGACAAAGTATATAAGTTCCTGCAAAAGCACCAGGCATCCAATACCAACTACCTTTTTAATACCGATGATAAATATGCACTGATAGAAGCTGTAGATCCCAAATGGCAGGGCGCTTTGCCTTATACTTTAATGGTTGAACCTGGTGGCAAAATAGTGTATGCAAAACAAGGAGCCCTGGATATTACAGAAGTGAAAAGGCTGATTGTAGATAACCCAATGATCGGCAGGTTTTTTAAATAATCATGACAGTGCTGCCCGCTGCCAGGTAATTGTAAATATCATTTTGTTTACTTGAAAGATTAACGGGCAGAAAAAAAATAAACGCCGGATATAAATCCAGCGCTGGAATTGGTAAGTAAATTGGATTCGCAAATTACTAAGGGGCAATTGCGTTGGCCATTTATGGCTGAACATAGGAAAAATATCTTTAAAGGTGCTGTTCACTTTTTATTGTTAAAAAATGCAACCTTTTTTTACTATTTTAAAATTGGGAACATAGTTTATCTCCTCCGCTTAAAACAATATCTGCATCCTTAAGCATATACAACTTACACTCTTCATCTTCTAAAACTGTTACGAGGTTATGTGTAGTTGCCTCAAATAGTTCCTGCAGACTTATTTTATCTGCGTAAAACATCTGCAGGCATATAGTGTCTGTTTCAAAAAATACCTTAATGCCTGGATTTATAAGTGCTGCTGATAATATCACTGCACCAAATTCGTTTTTATACAACGACAGTTCTACCCCTGCATTATCTATAATTTGTTCCCTTAATATTAGGCTTGAGATATCTAAAACCATCCTGTTTTTATTTATGTAAAATTACTGCTGCTCTTAAAGACTGATGGGGACAAATGACACAAAAAATTATATTGCTGCTATTGATAAAAGAAAATAAAATCATCTTGAATTGTTAGCGCCCGGCAAAAAACTTTATCAGGATTTTGAGAAGCTAAAGAATTTATTTAAGTGTTTAATGGGCTTGTAAAAACTATTGGCGGCATCACGCAAAATAGCTGATACAAAACTATTGCTGTCACCTGCAAATTTTTCCAGCACAATAATTTCAGTTCCGGTATTGTACAAAAAATTATGGTTGCCGGATATATTTGTTGTTTTATAAACACTAAAAAATACTTTGCCATTGTTGATGCAGGCTTGTATGTCTTCTACGGAAGCCTTGCCATAATCTTTACTATTTGACAGTTCATTCTCTAAAAACCATCCGCCGCCGTTTACTTTATTTTTTTGCGTTACAATCTGGCTATGGTATGTCACATTCATCATAATAAGACAATTATTTTCAATTATAAATTTTTTAAACAAGGTCATCGTTACAATTATTTTACTGTTAATAAAATACACCAGGCTGCCAAAACCTGCTGTAAATAAAATGCAGCCTGGTTGTGTACTAAAACACAAAACTAACAATACAGAAAAAAGACCAGTGAGACAATTGACACAAAAAAAATTGGAAATGGTTCTTATGCGACTAAGTATTTTACTTAAATGATTTTCAATTGAAAAAATTTCGGTAATTAAGCCATCCCGGCATATAGCCGCTAATTTTATCAAACACTTAACTTTGCCCTTATTAAATAAATTAATACGATATGAGTAAAACCAAACAGTCCGTTACCCTTGCACAGGCATTTAAAGAATTTATCTGGCCAAGGAGAAAAGTAGTTTTTATTGGCCTGGTACTGATTATTATCAGCAGGCTTGCCGGACTGGTATTGCCCGGCGCCAGTAAATACCTGATGGATGATGTGATTGTGAAAAAAGATCTGCATATGCTTAAAATCCTGTTACTGGTGGTGGCAGGATCAATAGTGGTGGATGTTATTTCCTCCTTCCTGCTCACAAAATTATTAAGTGTACAAGCCCAGCGCCTTATTGCTCAATTGAGAATTAAGGTGCAGAAAAAAATACTTTCACTACCAATCAGTTATTTCGATAATAATAAGTCGGGTGCATTGGTAAGCCGCATCATGACTGATGTAGAAGGGGTACGAAACCTGGTAGGCACCGGCCTGGTTCAGTTGATTGGCGGCCTGATAACCTCCGTTATCTCTTTAGTGCTGTTAATAAGGATTAGCCCCATGATGACTTTTTATGTACTGGTACCGGTGGTGATTTTTGCGGTAGTGGCAGCCAAAGCATTTACTTATATACGCCCTATTTTTAAAACAAGAGGAGTTATTAATGCAGACGTAACCGGGCGGTTAACAGAAACCATCAATGGGGTAAGGGTGATAAAAGGATTTAATGCAGAAGATCAGGAAAATAAGACCTTTGAAAAAGGAGTAGAACAATTGTTTCAGAACATAAAAAAGAGCCTTACCTCCACAGCCATTATCACCAGTTCTGCTACGCTGCTTTTAGGATTAGCCTCGGCAGGCATTATGGGTATTGGTGGCTACATGATCATTCAGCAAAAACTAACTTTTGGTGAATTTCTTTCCTTCACACTTTATCTTGGATTTATGATTGCACCCATTCTTCAGATGAGTAATATCGGCAGCCAGCTTACTGAGGCATTTGCGGGATTGGACAGAACACAGGAGATTATGAATATGGATCCTGAAAATGATGAGTTGACAAGGACCCTTCAATTACCTGTTTTAAAAGGCGACATTAAATTTGACCATGTTTCCTTTTCATATGAAGAAGGAAAGGAAGTGGTAAAGGATATTAGTTTTGATGCCCCTTCCGGATCGGTAACTGCATTGGTGGGCAGCTCAGGATCGGGCAAAACAACCATTGCCAGCCTGGCAGCAACTTTCATTACACCCGATTCGGGTACCATTACCATTGATGGCATTGATTTAAGTAAAGTGATTTTGAGTGAATACCGCCAGCACCTTGGCGTTGTGTTGCAGGATGATTTTTTATTTGAAGGTACCATTCGTGAAAATATTTTATTTGCCCGCCCGGATGCTGGAGAGGAAAGGCTTGGCAAAGCTGTGAGTGCTGCCTATGTAGATGAATTTACCAATAGATTTGAAATGGGCCTGGATACATTAATCGGCGAAAGAGGAATTAAATTGTCGGGTGGACAACGCCAGCGTATTACCATTGCAAGAGCTATCCTGGCTGATCCTAAAATCATTCTGCTGGATGAAGCTACCAGCAGCCTGGATACAGAAAGTGAAGCATTGATTCAGCAGAGCCTGAATGAACTGATGAAAGGCAGAACTACTTTTGTAATTGCACACAGGCTTAGTACCATCCGTAAGGCGGATCAAATATTGGTGATAGAATCAGGAAGAATTGCAGAACGGGGAAACCACCAGGAATTGATTGACAAAAAGGGCCGTTATTATGAATTGTTTACTTACCAGGCGAGAATATAATGCAGGTGCATGCCTTTGTTTTTTATACCTCTTTTAAATAAATGGAAAGTGTTTTATGACAATGTAAAAATGAGGGTGGCCACTACTATCAAGCATAAAAAATAATTATATTTGATAGGCTTCCATTCAGGGGCCTGTTAAACTCAAAACATCATATCAACAATACTTATAACAGATGCCAGCAAAGGCATTGGCTTTGCGACAGCACTTGCGTTTGCACGTACAGGCCACAAAGTTGCAGCAGCTATACGCAACCCTGACGGATTTCCTGAATTGGCAAAATTAGCCGCCACTGAAAACCTTGCTATCAAAATATATCAAATGGATGTTGATTCAGATGCATCT
>JAYVUL010000284.1:0-4015 GCA_043787935.1 Chitinophagaceae bacterium
CAGACATTACAAAACCCGCCGATAAAATACTAAATGTGCTTGTGAGCAATGGTATTTTTTATGCCCTGAGTACGGTTGCTGTTTATCAATTATCAAGCGATCATTTTATAACATTGCATAAGAGCAAAGGCTTGCAGGCAATGGCTTTCAGAGGCGATGAAATCATATTGGGTACTGCACAAGGTTATTATGGCATCAATAAGTTTAGCGGCGATTCCAGCTTTGCTTTACAAACAAAATTGCCGGTTGAAAATGTTAGCTGCCTGCAGGTGATTGACAATAAAGTATGGGCAGGTTCGGCCATAGGTGCCTTTATGAAAGAGCCTTCGGGCAGTTACAGGTACTACGCTTCCAGAAGATGGTTGAATGAAGATGTAGTGACGGATATTGCTGCCGACAGTAAAGGCAATGCGTATGTATTAACGCCAACAGGGTTGAATAAAATTGAATTTATCAACGAGACCTTACTCGACAAGGCAACTTATTTCCAGGACAATATCAGGCAACGCCATATCCGGTACGGCTTCATTTCGAATGTTACCTTACTCTCACCCGGCGATCTCAGCACCGCCCAAATGACGGATACGGACAATGATGGTTTATGGTCTGCCTTTTACCTCGGTAGCCAGGCATTCCGTTATTCGGTAACAAAAGATAAAAATGCCAAGCGCTATGCCTGGGAAGCCTTCGAAGCATTTGAAAGGATCATAACTGTGAATCCATTAAAAAAATTTCCGGCCAGAACTTTTGAACGCAAGGGCTATAAAGTTTCTGATCCGCAGGCATGGCATGATTCGCAGGACCCTGAATGGGAATGGAAAGGCACTACCAGCAGTGACGAATTTGTTGGCTATATTTTTATTGCATCTGTGCTGAATGAAATGGTGGCAGAAACAGAAAGCGAACATAAAAGGGTAGCTGATTTTATAGACAAGATTCTCACCCACATCATTGACAACAATTATTATTTTATTGATGCCAATGGCAAACCAACTTTATGGGGCCGTTGGAATCCGGAGTACATCAATTCATTCCCTGAATCCGTTGAAGACAGGAAATTAGGCAGTGCCCATATACTGGCTGGTCTGCAATTGGGCTATGCATTAACCGGGAAAGAAAAATATAAAACCGAAGCCTACAAACTGATCAATGAATTTGGGTATGTAAAAAATATGCTGGTGAGTTACACTAAGATAAAAGAAACACCGGGTACCATCCGCATGGGCATCGATTTGGGCGTTGGAGGCTGGAACCACTCCGATGATGAGATGGCATTTTTAACCTACTGGCCTTTGTACCGATATGCCTTTACACCTGAATTACAGGAGCAATACAAATGGGTCATTAACGACCACTGGCAGATTGAAAAGCCGGAAAGAAATGCCTTGTGGAACCTTATCACTTATGCCACCGCAGGCACGTATGATGAACCATCGGTGTTCTGGCATTTAAAAGAATTTCCCATAGACCTGGTACGCTGGAATGTAAAAAATTCACAGCGAAAAGATATTATACTGCTGCCGGAAAATTTCAGGAAACAAACAACAGAAGTATTGCTGCCCGCCGGTGAAATGCCGATGCACCGCCACAACTCCAACGCCTTTGAACTGGATGATGGAGAAAATGGTTTAACAGAACTTGCCGGTGATGAATACCTGCTACCCTATTGGATGGGCCGGTATTTAAAAGTGATTGAATAGCCAAAGGAAGTGATGAGTTATGAGATATGAGTTATGAATGAGTGGTGAGTAAATGCAGGCCGTATCTTAAAATATTCGCCATGAAAAATTGATGGTTGACCTAATAATAACTAAAACAAACATTCATGCAGCCTCAGCCTGTCAGTGTTTTATCTCCTGTCTTAGTAACACGTATCGAAGCACTGGATATTTTCAGGGGCATCACTATGGCGGGTATGATTCTGGTAAATGACCCCGGCATTGCGGCACATGTATATGCTCCGTTGGATCATGCCCTATGGAATGGCATTACACCAACAGATTTTATTTTTCCTTCTTTTATTTTTATCGTCGGCGTTTCTGTGGTGCTATCTCTGTCTGGCCAGTTACAGAAAGGTGCAGCAAAAAAAATAATCATCGGTAAAATATGCAAGCGGGCAGCCACCCTGTATTTAATAGGTGTATTGCTTAGCATCCTGCCAACATTCAATCTTGCGTTGCTGCGTTATACCGGTGTGTTACAACGCATTTCCCTCGTGTTCTTTTGTTGTTCTTTGTTGTATCTTTTTACCAGTCGCACTTTTCAGATAAGGCTGGCAATATTTATTTTGATTGCCTACTTTTTACTGATGACAATGGTACCCGTTCCGGGTTATGGATATGCAATACTGGAGCCCGGTAAAAACATGGCGGCCTGGGTTGACAGCTTTTTACTCCCCGGAAAAATGTACCAGGGCACCTGGGATCCGGAAGGTGTAATGAGCAGTTTTACAGCAGTGGTAACGGGCATCATTGGGATGCAGACAGGCCGTTTATTATTGAGCAATAAAACAGAAGAGCGTAAGATCATTTGGCTGTTTTTTGCAGGTTTTATTTCATTTGCCATCGCCAATGGATGGCACTGGTTTTTCCCGATCAATAAAAACTTGTGGACCAGTTCTTTTGTTTTATACATGGCTGGCCTGGATTGCATGATACTGGCAAGCCTGTATTTTTTGGTGGATGTACTGGCTGTTAAAAAATGGGCAACATTTGCAAAGGTCTTTGGTTCCAATGCCATTGCAGCGTACCTGGTATCTGAATTTATTTATGATATTGTTTATTTCAAAGTAGGCGGTGTACATGTAACAAGTTTAAATGATATAATCATCAGGGCAGTGATCCCATCAGGGCTATCGCTTGAAATGATCTCATTGATATGGGCATTGCTTTATTGTGTATTATGTTTTATACCGGTGTATATTCTATATAAAAAGAAAATATTTTTAAAGATTTAGTTCTGTTGGAGAAGTGGCTTTGTAGAATAGCAATATTGTATTTGCATACCGCAGGTATACCCGGATTATTAAAACAATTATAACAAGGGGATGCTCCTATGGAGCAAGCGTCATTTGTTGTTACTATACAACAAAGCGCAGGCACCTACGGAGCCATAAATAAAGTAAACAGAAAGTTTTTTAATGCAGATGATGTATGCTTCATTTTTTTGCTATAAGTAAACTAAAAATTGCTAAAACATTAGCTCCGTAGGAGCAGGCGCTTTGTAGAGCTTTGTAGAAGATATCAATGTTGTATTTGAATGCCTTAGGTATGCCCCAATTGTTGAAGTGTTGTAACAAAAGGTTAATCCTATGAAGCGTAATATGCTTTTTTCGATTGCTCAATAGAATTTCATTGTACAAGAGTGCGATCCGCCGCGGCGGACAAGCTGCCAATGAAGTTTAATAGATGCAATCTGCCCGGTTAAAAAAAAATCAAACGGATGAATAAACAAACTATCATACAATGTAACTGGCTATTCTTTATTGGCCTGCTTTGCTCAGTAAGTGCAAAGGCACAGCAAACTACTTTTAAAGACACCGCTTTCATGCAGGAATACCACCAGGCATATCCCATTGGCAATGATGTAAAAGAGAAAGAAGTAAGAAGCATTACCGTAGACAAAGAAGGCAATGTATGGATAGCCACCGCAGCGGGTGTGTTGGTAAAAAACAAAAATGAATCCTCGTGGTCATCTCCATTTGCTGCCGCAGATAAAGGCCCAGCATTTGCAGTGGTTGCAGATATGGAAGGTACTGTATGGATGGGCACCTGGGACGGCGTGTACACTTTTAAAAACAACAGCCTTCAAATATTAAAAGGTACAGAAGGGCCGGTGGCCGTTATGTGTGCTGCCAAAGAGGGTGTATATGCTGCCGGACCAAAAGGCATTTGGTTGTGCACTGGCAACAGTGTTAAAAAGAAAAATTATGCTATTGCACGATCGCTTAGAAAAATAATTTCTGACAATGACAATGGTGTGTGGGTAGCGTCTGATGTGGGTTTGTATCATTGCA
>JAYVUL010000285.1:0-2785 GCA_043787935.1 Chitinophagaceae bacterium
GATGTTACGATAATGCTCTTTTTTCCATACCGGTCTTCCAGTAATTGCAGAAGCGCAAGCCGCACTTCCTGCCCGAGGTTTTGCAATCCAAAATCATCCAGGATAATGAGGGTTTGTTTTTCCAGGTGGTTCAATAATTTAATGTAAGACCCATCAAGTTTGGAGAGGTTGACCTTCTCGATAAGGCGGTTCATGTTGAGGTAAGTTGTTTTATACCCCTGCATGCATGCCTGATGGCCAAGCGCACAGGCAAGGTAACTTTTGCCGCATCCGGTGGAACCGGTGATAAGTATATTTTCTCCCTGCAGCAGGTAGCGGCCTTCTATAAGGGTAGCCAGCTGTTGTTTGGTGAGGTTACGTGACGGGGAGCATTCGATCTGTTCAACGGTAGCGGGGAGCCGCAGTTTTGCCAGCTTGAGGTACCAGGCTGTTTTTTCATGTGCCCGGCTGAGTTGCTCTGACTGTACCAGCTGGGCCACCAGGTCATGGCCTTCAAGTTGCTGATCTATTGGAAGCTCCAGTTGTGACCGGTAAGCCTGGTGCATGCCCTGCAGTCGTAGCTGCTGCATCTGCTGCAATGTTTCTGTTGTGTTCATTGTTTTTATTTTAAAGGATGATTATTGATACTGGTCTTTGCCCCTGATGTTGTCGTGCGGGGGTATGATATGTTCGTTAAATAAAGCAGGTTGTTTATCAAGGCCTCTTTCCAGGATGTTCTTTATCATGGTATAATTGACCCTTGTTCCCAGCAATGCCCTGTTGCAGGCGGCCTCAAGCCGCAGTGCGGTATACTTTTTCTGCAGCATCAGCATACCAAAGCATGCTTTATAATTCTGTTCGATATAGATACTGTTCTGCAGCATCAGCGCCGCCGCCTGTGCTGTGCCTGCCCCGATATAGGCTGCCTGGCCAAGCAGGTCTTCACTGTTCCAGCCTTTTACCTGCTGCATGTGCTGGTGATGGGGAGGCATGTGGTCTGCAAGTGTCGTGTAGGCTTTACAGTGGGGCTTGCGTATATGAAGAGCTATGCGGCTGTTGTCATAATAGACCTCAACTGCACGGCGGTCATAAAGCACTTTTACTTTTTTGCCTACATATTGATACGGTACACTATAATACAAAAAATCTTCCCGCAATTGTACATGGTAGTTGCGCTGGACGGTAAGCACAACCACTTTCTTAGGGGCAAAGGGTACAGAGGGAAGCGGCTTTAGCAAGCTGTATTCCTGCAGCTCATAATAATACTGCCGGCTATAGACAGTGTTTTTATAAGGTTTGTTATTAAGCAGCAAGAGTTGCTGCTGCATAGCATTGTTGAGTGCAGCCAGGCTGGTAAAATCAATGCTGCGCAAAGGGGCATATACATGAGTATATACAATACTTACCGCTTTTTCCACCATCGCTTTATCCCGGGGACTATAGGGCCTGGTGGCACTAAAAGTAGTCTGGTAATGTTCTCCCAACTGATAGCAGACCTCTGTAAAAATGGGTTCATAGCGGCTGGGGCGGCTTACTGCTGTTTTAAGGTTATCACATAAAATAGTTGCAGGTACGCCTGCATAAAAGAGAAGCATAGCGTTAATGCAATCTGTAAAATCTGCTGTCTTCTGGGATAAAACAGCATGGCAAAAAATAAGGCCGCTGAAGGGAAGGATGGCAACGAAGACCTGGCAATCGATACGTTCACCCGTAGACACATCCACATAATATTGTTTCTTTCCGGCGAAGTCTATCATGAGTGTATCTGCAGCTGTGTATTCCAAGTGCATAGCCACATTTTTATCTTTCAGGTATTGGTTTAAGTGGTAGCAGTAATGGCTGTATACGTAGCCATCAGGATGCTGTTGCAAATATTCCTGCCAGAGCAGCTGGCGTGTTACGCCGGTCTTTTTAAGTTCAGCAGGTGCATCCTTAAAATGCTTAAGGAGCTGATGCAACCTTTCTGCATTGTGTTCCATCACATCGCTGCTGTAAGCTTTATCTGCAAGTGCTTTGTTAGAGAGTGCCTCAGAGGAGCCGCTGTCTGCTTTAAGAAGCAACAGGTACTTACGGACGCTGTTGCGGCTTAAGCCTGTGCGCCTGGCGATCTCACGGATGGCAATACCATCATTTTTAAGTTGAAGAATCTGTTTTAATTGTTCCATTGTTACTGGCTTTTGTGACATTGCTCCCATTTTTGTGAGAGGCAAAAAAACATCAAAAAGCAGCAAACAATTTTTACCTGAAGATGGGTCAACATGCCGTAATGACAGCAGCCGTGTGAAATTGATCCTACCACACCATGTTTAAAACAGGGTGGGTCAACATCCCAGAATACCCATGGACAAGAAATGCGAATCCCAAATAAATCCAGTGGGTCAACATCCCAGAATGGTGGGTCAACATGAAACAGAATAGTGGGTCAACATGGAACAGAATCTATAAATGTCATTGGCTTATTGTTTTATGTAGCCGCCCGTTTTAGCGGCGATGATTTGTTTTTTGTTTTACGCCGGTTCAGGTCTTTTATGTTTACAAGCATGCCATTGTGTTTTAAGTAACTGGCTACTATTTTCATTTTACCCGTTTTGCATTTTGGGCAGCAGGTGTAATCAACTCCTGTGCGTTGCAACATTTGCAGACTAAAAGGTATGATTACTTTAGGCATTGGTTTGGGCAAATTCAATTGCTGGTGGATGGCTGCTATGCGTTTGTTTTTTCCATTGTGTGCCAGGTAGCCGCCGTGACGTATTTTTACAAACCGCTTGGGTAAGATATGCTGCTCAAATCTTCTGGCAAATTCTTC
>JAYVUL010000286.1:0-14152 GCA_043787935.1 Chitinophagaceae bacterium
AGGTCTTTTACTGAAACTGTTACCGGCGAGGAATTCAGGGGCATATCTACCATTGTAGTAATACCGCCTGCCAGTGCGGCTTTGGTGGCAGTGTCAAAACCTTCCCATGCCGTTCTGCCGGGTTCATTGATATGCACATGCGGGTCAATCACACCCGGCATCAGCAACTGGTTTCCCAATTCGATCAATTGAAAATCACCGGCTGCAGGCAATGAATGCAAAACATCAGTGATCAATCCTTTGTTCACCATCACCACTGCTTCCATTATACCATTTGGCAGTACTACCCTATTACTATGCAATGCTATCAAACAAAATAATTTAAAAGGTTATCTCCCGAAACCTTAAAAATACAAAACAATATTTTAAATTGTGGGTTTACCAAAACAAAGAATACTAAAACTTTATGCTGAATGTGCTGATATATGCCGTGTTGGGTTTTATCCTGGTAATGCTGGTTGTAATGACGTACCAATTTAATACGTTACATAAACATGGGCAGGACAGCAGTGATGACCATAAAGAACAACTCAGCCTGTCACAGGGTTTTATCTACACCTCACTTGTACTGGTGATCTTATTGCTGATTGCCTTTACCTGGTATCTTGTAAAAGGCACACCCCGTGAAGGCCACCTGATGGAATGGCTTAACATTGTGGTGCGGCTGATGCACATTACATTTGGTATCGCCTGGATTGGCGCTTCTTTTTATTTTGTTTTTTTGGAAAATGCATTGAACCGCACAGAGGACGTGAGAGACGAACTGGCAGGGAATCTCTGGGCTGTGCATGGCGGTGGGTTTTATTATTTGGAAAAATATAAGGTAGCCCCTAAAACAATTCCCAAACATTTACACTGGTTTAAATACGAGGCTTACTTTACCTGGGTATCCGGATTTTGCCTGTTGTTTGTGGTATATTATTTTAACGCCAAAGCCATGCTGATTGATTCCAGCGTAATGGCTATGAGTACTGCGGCTGCAATCGGTATTGGTGTGGGTTCTTTTGCAATTGCCTGGATAGTATATGACCTGTTGTGCAAATCCCCCCTGATCAGGCAGCCGGCTTTATTTACGCTGCTTGGTTTTTTTATTGCAGTAGGCTTTGCTTATTTCTACTGCCACGTATTCAGTGCAAGGGCTGCGTATATTCATTTTGGTGCCATGCTGGGTTCGCTGATGGTGGCGAATGTTTTTTTCGTGATCATCCCGGCACAAAAAGCAATGGTGAGTGCTGCCAAACAGGGCAAACCACTTGACCCCACACTGGGCAAAAAGGCATTGGCAAGATCATTACACAACAACTATTTTACCCTGCCTGTTTTGTTTGTGATGATCAGCAATCATTTCCCGAGTACTTTTGGATTTGACTATCCCTGGGCCATTTTAGCTGCTATCACCCTGGGCACTGCCGGCGTAAAGCATTACCTCAATTTAAAAGAAAAAGGTAAATACAATGTATATGTACTGCCGGTATCGGTGTTGATCCTGCTGGCTGCCAGTTTTGTTTCTGCACCGCAAAAAGACAATACCGCCTGCAGCAAAACAGTAAGTTTTACCGAAGTGAATGCCATCATTAATAAAAGATGCATCACCTGTCATTCCTCCAAACCAACAGATGATGTTTACACAGCTCCACCTAACGGTGTAGTATATGACACGCCACAAGACATCGTAAAGCTGAAAGATAAAATAATGCAACGGGTGGTGATTACGAAAACAATGCCACAGAATAACAAGACCGGCATCACGCCGCAGGAAAGGGATGTTATACGATGCTGGATAGACCAGGGGGCACCAATAAAATAAAAAGCCCATATCTTTTAAAAAACAAAATTTACGGTTATAAAAAAAATGAGCGGCAATTATGAGATTTCAATGGAGTAAAAATGCAATGGCAATTTTTCTGCTCTTACATACTGCAATGCCTGCATACAATCAAATACCCGGCTGCACAGATCCTTTTGCCAGCAATTATAATGCTTCTGCCACCATCAATAACGGAAGCTGCATTTACCCTGCAACCAGTTTGAGCCCCACCATAAAAGTGGACCCCATTACGGATTCATTGATTGAAAGCAGCGGCCTTCAGATAGCCGGAAATGCGTTATGGAGCTTTAATGATAAGGATGGTACTGCCACCCTTTACCGGATAGATACCATCAGCAATTCGCTGCAGCAAAGGGTTATATTGCAAGGCGCCACCAACAATGACTGGGAAGATATTGCCTTTGATGGAACTTATTTATATATCGGAGACTTTGGGAATAACCTGAATGGCTCCAGAACTGACCTTAAAATTTATAAATTTCCCTTCAGCGCCATTCCTGATTACACCAGCAATCCCGTTGCCATTATACCGGCACAGCAAATAGAAGTAATCAATTTTACCTACAGCGATCAACCACAACCGCCTGTGGCCACTGCACCCAACAGCACCAGGTTTGATTGCGAAGCAATGGTCATTACCAATGGCCGGATTCACCTGTTTTCTAAAAACTGGATCGATCTCAACACCACCCATTACGTGATCAACGGAACCAGTGCAGGCAACTATATTGCTACGCCTTTAGAAACGCTTGCTACAAATTATTTGGTAACTGCTGCCGATAAAATAACCGGGCAAAACATCATCGTATTACTGGGCTATCAAAACTCCGGCACAGGCAATCACTTCCTTCATATTTTATCAGATTACCGGGCAGACAGTTTTTTTTCTGCCAATAAAAGAAGGATTGATTTACCTGATGCCACGGTAATGGGGCAAAGTGAAGGGATCAGTTTCAGGAATGGAAAATATGGTTATATCAGCAATGAAAAATTTGTGCGGACAGTGGGGCCGTTCACCATTACTGTGAATCAAAAATTACGTTCTTTCGATCTCAGTAATTACGTTGCCAGCTATTACAGCGTATTTACTTTTACCGGTGATGGAAACTGGTCGGCTGCAGCCAACTGGGGTAATAACTTACTGCCCCCCTCTACCCTCCCTGCCGGAAGCGATATCATTATCAACCCCATTGCCGGGGGCCGTTGTTTATTAGACATCAACTATACTGTTTCTCCAGGCACAAGGCTGACTGTAAACGCAGGCAAAAACTTTTTGATACAGGGAAATTTAACGGTGCAGCAATAAAGTAAATACCGATGGCAACAAAAGCCCTTCCTGGAATTTTTTATTGTATGGCGGCATGGGGGAAATTGAGGTTATTTAATAAAAGGATAGAAATACAGCTGCTTTAAGCCACTTATACTTTTTACGGGCAAAAATAAAAATCTTACCCTATTTTTGAGTTATGCGTAAAACCCTTAATATACTGAGCAATTCACTGCGGCTTACCCTGCAGGAACTAAGGGTAAATAAATTGCGTACTGCTCTCAGCCTTACCGGCGTGGCTTTTGGTATCTTCTGTATTATTGGGGTGCTGGCTACCGTAGGCAGCCTGGAGCGTAATATTCAGAACGAAGTGAAAACCCTGGGTACCAATACGATCTATGTGGATAAATGGGATTACAGCGGCGGCCCCGATAAACCCTTTTGGAAATACAGGGCCAGGCCGGTAATGAAGTATGTTGAAATGGACATGATTAAGCAGCGTTCGGAATTAGCAGAACAGGTTACTTATTTAATGCGGACCAACGGGAACCTTTCCTATAAAGATGATATCATTCAGGATGCTTCGGTATATGGCATTGTAGAAGCACAGACAGCAATACAACCGATCAGTTTTGAAACCGGCCGTTATATTTCATCCTCAGAATTTAATAGTGGCAGCCCTGTAGGATTAATTGGCTTTGATAATGCAGAAAAACTTTATGGCAGTACCGAAAGGGCATTGGGAAAGAATTTTGAAATAAAGGGTAAAAAGGTAACCATTGTAGGTGTGATTAAAAAAGAAGGAAAGAATTTTGTTGGCTGGGATTACGACAATTGCATCATGTTGCCTTATAAATTCTGTAAACAACTTGTGGAAGAAGAAAACAGTAATCCCGTTATCATTGTAAAAGGAAAAGAAAAAGTTACCGCTACAGCAATCAGTGATGAACTTAGGGGCATCATGCGGCAGATCAGAAGGCTTAGCCCCATGCAGGAAGATAATTTTTCATTGAACAGTGTGGAGGCATTTAGTAAAGCCATTACAGACCTGTTTGGCACTATCAATATTGTTGGCGGTATCATCGGTATCATCAGCCTCATTGTGGGCATGTTTGGTATAGCCAACATCATGTTTGTTACGGTAAAAGAAAGAACCGGCATCATCGGTTTAAAAAAAGCCATTGGTGCAAGAAAGAGCAGTATACTGTTTGAATTTTTACTGGAAGCTTCTTTGCTTTGCCTGATGGGCGGGGCATTTGGCCTTTTCTTTGTTTATATTTTATCTGTAATATTATCAAGGCTGGATTTTCCGATGTATATCTCCATCCCGCTATTGATAAGCACGGTGATCATCTGCCTGGTAGTAGGTATACTGGCTGGTATTTTTCCTGCTTCCAGGGCCGCAAGGATGGATCCGGTGGTAGCGATAAGAAGTAAATAAAACTGCCCCAATACCTTGAAGAATGGCTGGTGCCTTAAATTCACCTTTGCCTTCTATTGTTTCCACGGGTTAGCATATTTTCGTAAAATGAATCTTTCAATTAACAACGCTCAAAAACTCAGCAGAGACGATACTATTTTCTCCCCTTCAGGGGAAGGGGGCATTGCGGGGGGATGTATTTTAGCCATCGAATCTTCCTGCGATGAAACAGCTGCTGCTGTTTGTAAGGATGGGGTTATCCTTTCTAACATTATTGCCAGCCAGCCGGTGCATGAAAAATATGGAGGTGTGGTACCAGAACTTGCCGGCAGGGCCCACTTGCAGCATATTGTACCGGTAGTGGATGAAGCATTAAAATCCGCAGGATGTACATTACAGGAACTTGATGCCATTGCTTTTACACAGGCCCCGGGATTGATTGGTTCATTGCTGGTGGGTGCTCAATTTGCCAAATCGCTGGCATTGGCGCTGGATAAACCATTGATCGCAGTACATCACATGCAGGCACACGTACTGGCTAACCTGATAGGAAACAACAAGCCTTCCTTTCCTTTTTTATGCCTGACGGTAAGCGGAGGCCACACACAAATTGTATTGTGCCAATCACCCGCTAACCTGAAAGTAATTGGTGAAACCATTGATGATGCGGCCGGGGAGGCATTTGATAAAACTGCCAAGTTACTGGGACTCCCCTACCCCGGCGGACCATTGATTGATCAATATGCGGCTAACGGTAACCCTAAACGCTTTTTATTTCCGGAGCCCCAGATACCCGGTTTAAATTTCAGCTTCAGCGGATTGAAAACTTCCATCTTATATTTTCTGCAAAATGCCGGCACCAGCAATGTATTCAAAGAAACATTCACTGCCACGGAAGAAGAGCGAAAGCAATTTATTGAGCACAACTTAGCCGATATCTGTGCCAGCATCCAGGAAAGGATCATCAGCATATTACTAAACAAAGTAAAAAAAGCTGTAAAAGAAACCGGGATAAAAAGTATCTGCATCGCAGGCGGCGTAAGTGCCAACAGCGGCCTTAGAAAGGCATTGAAAGAAACAGGAGAAAAAATGGGCTGGCAAACTTTTATCCCTTCCTTCGACTACTGCACTGATAATGCAGCCATGATCGCTATTACCGCTTATTATAAATTCCTGGCAAAAGATTTTGCCGATCTTTCTGCAGTGTCATCGGCAAGGGCGGTGTGGCCGGAGGCTGAAGCAAGTTGAAGCCCGCCCTTAGCTTTCCGGCAGCATATATTTCCAAAGAAGCAAATGGAATTACATAAAAAATAGAAAGTAAAGCAGCCCTAATACAATCAGAAAATCTAATCCCTGAGACAATTGGGGCTTCCCGGCTGGGGCCACTTTAACGGGGAAACTCAAATTTATTTGTACATTACGTCCACAAAATAAATATTTATGCAATCCAACTATTTTGCAGCTATTGCCATTTTATTTATCACTTCATGCAACACTAAAACAGAAATGAAAAAAGAAGCCTACCATTGGCCAGATGCCGTGAAAGCACCTGTAGCAGACATAAAACCTTTCAGCAGGGTAATACATGGCGACACCACAGTGGACAATTATTACTGGATGATCGACTTTTTTAAAAAAGGGCCAGACAGTACCAGAGTAGTTGATTACCTGAAGGCAGAAAATGCCTATTTAGATACCATGATGAGTGGCACCAAAACATTCCAGGCCGACCTGTTTAAAGAAATGAAAGCAAGAATAAAAGAGAAAGATGAAACTGTGCCTTATTTTAAAAATGGCTATTATTATTATTCAAGAACGGAGGATGGAAAACAGTATTTTAAATTTTGCAGGAAGAAAGGCAGCCTTGATGCTGCCGAAGAAATGTTGCTGGATGTGGATGCCATGGCGGAAGGCAAAGCATACTATTCCGTATCCGGAATGGAAATAAGTGAGGACAATAAACTGATTGCTTATGGTGTGGATGAAGTATCGAGGAGACAATATACCATCCATATCAAGAATATTGCAACCGGCGAAATCTACATGGATGCTGTTCCACTTACCGGTGGAGACCCTTGCTGGGCCAATGACAACAAGACTTTGTTTTACACTGCCAACAACCCGGTAACGCTGTTATCAGAAAAAATAAAGCGGCACACACTGGGTGCAGACGCCGCAACAGATACTACGGTGTATGAAGAAAAAGATAAAAGCAATTACATCGGGGTAGGCAAAACAAAAAACAACAAATTTATTTTCATCGTTTCCCAGGCCACCCTATCTTCCGAAGCAAGATGGATTGATGCTTCCAAACCTTCGGCAACATTTGTGTCCTTCCAGCCCAGGATGAAAGAAGTGCTGTATGATGTAACCCCACTGGACAATAAATTTTTGATCCGCACCAACTGGAACGCTAAAAACTTCCGGCTGATGGAGTGCCCGTTAGACAAAACGGACAGCAGCAACTGGAAAGAAGTGATCCCTCACCGGACCGATGTATTGCTGCAGGGTGTGGAAGAATTTAAAGATTTTGTAGTGCTGAATGAAAGAAAAGATGGGTTGGTAAAAATGAGGATCCGCAGCATTGACGGCGGCCAGGAACACTTCATTGATTTTGGAGAAGCGGCCTATGCAGCCAACTTTGGCACCAACCCCGAATACAGCAGCAAAACTTTGAGGTATAATTACACCTCCCTTACCACTCCCAACTCGGTATATGATTATGATATGGCCACAAAAGACAAAAAGCTGATGAAACAGCAGGAGGTGTTGGGCGGATATACTGCAGGGGATTATGTGACAGAACGGTTGTATGCCACAGCCAAAGATGGCACCAAAGTGCCTATATCACTGGTATATAAAAAAGGTTTTGAGAAAAATGGAACTGCACCGCTGTTGCTGTATGGTTATGGCTCTTATGGCGCCACAACGGATGCTTCGTTTAACAGCAGCCGCTTAAGTTTACTTGACAGGGGTTTTGTATTTGCCATTGCCCACATCCGCGGCGGCCAGGAAATGGGCAGGCAGTGGTACGAGGATGGCAAGATGATGAAAAAGAAAAACAGTTTTACAGATTTTATTGATTGTGGTGAATTTCTGGTAAAAGAAAGATACAGTTCTGCAGCACATTTGTATGCGCAAGGCGGCAGCGCCGGTGGCCTGCTCATGGGTGCCGTGTTAAATATGGCTCCTGAACTGTGGAATGGAGTAATTGCACAAGTGCCTTTTGTAGATGTGGTGAATACCATGCTGGATGAAAGTATCCCGTTAACCACCAACGAATTTGACGAATGGGGGAACCCGAAGAATAAAGATGCCTATGAGTATATAAAGAGTTATTCGCCATATGAAAATGTAGCAAAGAAAGATTACCCTCACCTGCTCGTAACAACAGGCCTTCACGACAGCCAGGTACAGTATTTTGAACCGGCTAAATGGGTGGCTAAGTTGAGGGTGATGAAGACGGATAAAAATTTATTGCTGTTGCACACCAATATGGAATTTGGCCATGGTGGCGCCTCAGGCAGGTTTGATTACCTGAAAGATGTAGCACTTAATTATTCGTTCCTGCTGGCTTTGGAAGGAATAACAAAATAAACCATTACCATAATATTTATATGCCCCGGTAATTTGCCGGGGCTTTTTTTTACCCTGTACCTTTGCCGGAATGTCTAACAGTTATTTTCAATTCAAACAGTTTACCGTGCACCAGGGCCAATGCGCAATGAAAGTATGTACAGATGCCTGCCTTTTTGGGGCATTCATTGCCAATGAGATTGAATCTGAAAATATTACCATCGATACCTGTCTTGATATTGGTGCAGGAACAGGACTGCTGAGTTTGATGCTGGCGCAAAAAATAGCCGGCAATATTGATGCTGTAGAAATTGATGGACCTGCTTACCTGCAAGCCAATAAAAATTTTGAACATTCTCCCTGGAGAAACAGGCTTGCTATATTCAATACTGATATCCTGCAATTTGATGCCAATAAAAAATACGATTACATCATCAGTAACCCTCCTTTTTTTGAAGGTGATTTAAAAAGTACCCATGCTAATAAAAATGCCGCAAGGCATGACACTGCACTGACAATTGAACAACTGTTGGTGCAAGTTGACCGGTTTTTAAATGAGGATGGTTTATTTGCAGTGCTGCTGCCTTATCAGCGGGTAAGCTATTGCATAGCCGAAGCATTAAAGCTGAACTTACATCTTTGTATAAAAACCCTGGTTAGGCAAACTCCCGGGCACGCTTATTTCAGGGGCATGTTGATTTTCAGCAGAAAAAAAATAATGGCAACCAGCAGCGTCATTACCATCAATAATGAAAATGGCAACTACACGGAAGCATTTACAACATTACTTAAAGCGTATTACCTGAATTTATAAAGCAGCTATACGTTGCCGTACTCATTCATATAACTGTAGGGCACAGTAATTTTACCATTCTTTACTATCGTTGCCCTTTCTATCAGTTCACTGCCTCCCTTCACCAAATCTTCCAGTACATATTTGATCAACTGTTCACCAAAATACTGGCTGGCATCTCTCGGCAATTCGTTGGGCAGGTTCCCTACTGCCATTATATCGATGCTTCCTGGCAGGTAAGGGGCGGTTTTTTCCCTGGTAATTTTATCCACTCCATACACGGGATTTTCAATACTTTGATCGCCCAGGTTGATTGGAACAGAGCCGTGTTCATCATCAGAGATATCGGCTATGGTATGGATGGAAAAGGTTTCATCAATATCGCCGGTCTCAAAAAGCCTTGGAACGTTTTCTGCCCAGTATACTCCATTCATTAAAATATCTGTGCATTTGGTATATGGTAAGAACCTGCTGCGGTATTCTTCGGGATGCTGGTGAAAATGATCCCGTTTATACGTCTTCAGTTCTTTATGTGTATACAGGTCGCCACCCTTTAACTGCACATATACGGGATAAGAAAAATTTCTTTCCAGGTACTCATCCGGTTCCACTTCTGTAATGCCCATCAGGTTCATCACCTCCAGCACGCCATGGGCCACCCGGCCACTTCCCGTTATTGCCACTTTGATGTTGGGCAATTTTAAACCAAAATAAGTATGTATCAGATGACGGTAATCTTTACTGGAGTAAACCGTATTTAAGGTAAAACTTCCGGTACGGTTACCATAGGCCATCATGCCATTGTGGGCTCCCACTATCCCTGCAAAAAAACCAAAGCCAAGTACTCTTTGACCGTCATCATGCACCAGGCATTCGTAATCGATGAGCGTAATATTTTTTTCTATGATCGCTTTAAACAGCGGTTGATTGTGAGGCTGTAATTTTTTTGTATGAGAAAAGAACAGGTATGTTTTTCCGGGAATCAACATATTAACCGGAACCTCCTTAATGCCTAACAGTATATCACAATCGCTGATATCTTCCCTTACTTCCACTCCACCCCTTTCAAATTCTTTATCAGAAAAGCAACGGCTATCTGACTGTTGAACCACTGTTTTTATACTGGGGAAATTTTTATGCAGCCACCTGCACTGTGCGGGTGTAAGTGCCACCCTGTTATCAGCAGGTTTTTTACCTTCTCTTATTAAACCAATTGTAAGCATCAATCGTTATTTTTTTTGTGCGCCGGCAAGTTAATAAATCCTGAGCGAAGGCTAAGGGATTCATTCGCCCGGAAGAATTGGATCTGCTTTTCAGTACCTGGCTAAGTAAAAATGGTTTTCTTAATTTCGCAGCATGAATTATTTTGAATTGTTCGGTATACCGGTAAGTATTGTGGTAGATACTGCCGCATTAGCAAAAAAATACTTTGAACTGCAAAAACAAAATCACCCTGATTTTTTTACCCAGGCTGATGAAACAGCGCAGCAGGATGCCCTGGAAAAATCAGCTGAAATCAATAAAGCGCTGAAAGTACTGAAGAACCAGGATGCCACCATCCAGTATGTTTTGCAACTGAAGGGGCTGATAGAAACGGAAGAAAAGTACCCGCTGCCACCGGCATTTTTAATGGAGGTGATGGAACTGAATGAAAACCTGTCTGCAGCCTCTGCTGCTGCTATCATTGATTTTGAAAAAATTATTTATGATGAAGTAAGCAACATCATAGACCATTACCATGATGCAACCGTAACCAGGGAAGATCTGATGAAACTGAAAGAATATTATTATAAGAAAAAATACTTACAGCGTATTTTGGACAGAATAGCCGGATAGCGTAATATTGCAACCCAAATCATAAATGCCCAGATGGCGGAACCTGCCTGCCGGCAGGCAGGTTGGTAGACACAGCAGACTCAAAATCTGCCGACAGGCTGTTAATAATTCACAAGGATTTGAAGGTTCGATTTTCAAATTAGTTCTTTTATGTATTGGGTTTATGCAATTAAGAGTGTTACCAGGAATTATTTTTATGTAGGAATTACTAATAACCTGGAAAGAAGACTTAATGAACATAATAATGGTTTAAATAAAACAACCAAACCGTATAGGCCTTTTATATTGATAGTAAATGAATTAGTAGAAGCGAGGCCAGAGGCCAGAAAAAGAGAAAAGTATCTTAAGAGCGGAATTGGAAAAGAGCATATAAAGAGTTTATTGAAATAAATGCCCAGATGGCGGAATTGGTAGACGCAGCAGACTCAAAATCTGCCGCCCACAAGGTGTGCAGGTTCGATTCCTGTTCTGGGCACAACCCCCTTTCTAAGGGGGTTTTTTTATGCCCGCAAGTGCCGCTTTTGAAGCTGTAAAAACAAATGAGTACATGTTAAAGCAAACATCACCAGCGACAACCTCAGCTAATCTGCTGCTTCATTAAAAATGTTGCACAATTAAAAAATATAATGGCATTCCAACTGTAATGTTTACAGGGAAAGTTACCGCAAGTGCCATAGGTAAATAAAGGCCAGGATTAGCTTTTGGTACCGTTATTTTCATAGCTGCAGGAACAGCAATATATGATGCACTTGCGGCTAATACTGCGAACATGAATCTATTCGTTAAATCTGAAGTAACCAATGAGCTTAATATTGCAAAAATACACCCGTTTACCAAAGGAATAATTACAGCAAACACAAATGGGAATATGCCGAATGAAAAAAATGATTTTAGTTTTCTACCGCTTGTAATTCCCATATCTAAAAGAAAAATAGCAAGAAACCCTTTAAATAAGTCGTTCGTAAATGGTTTAATGCCTTCTGCTTGTTTGGCATTTGCCAGGAATCCAATAATTAAACTTCCAAGTATTAATAAAACACTGCCATTGGTTAATGAATGTTTGATAACAGAAGGAATTTTGATGCTGGTAGTTGAATCTTCCTTATTAAATATAGATATTAAAACTAAGCCAATAATGATTGCGGGTGATTCCATCAAAGCCATTATTGCAACCATATGTCCATGAAGACTTAACTGTTGAGATTCGAGATATGACACTGCTGTTACAAAGGTTACTGCACTTACTGAGCCATATGCTGCTGCTATAGCACCTGCATCAAACACATTCAACTTTCTTTTCAGAATGAAAAATGTATACAGAGGTATAATGGCAGAAATGCTGATACCAAAAAGCATTGACCAGCCAATTTCACTGGTAAATGTTTCATGCGATAATTCCTGTCCACCTTTAAATCCAATAGAGAACAATAAATAGAGAGAAATAAATTTTGAGGAGTTAGGAGGAATTTCTAAATCGCTTTTTACATAAACAGCGATAATACCCAACACAAAGAATAATAATGCAGGATTGGTTAGATTGTCTATGAGCAAATTAAAGTTCATTTATTTATTTTTTTGATTGTTTAATTAAAAAATTAATAAGGTTAGTCAAAAAACTCTAATTTGCCGGTACGCAATGTATAAAAGGCACCTACAATTTTAATTTCACCTTTGCTTTCCATTTCTTTTAAGATTTCACTTTTAGCTCTTATTTGAGCAATGGTGTTTTTTACATTGTTTTGAGCTACTAATTTTACAAATGCTTCATTTTTAGAAGATTTCTCTCCTTCAAAATTTTGGCTACTTGCAACAGCTGGTTTTATATTTGCCAACATTGAAGTAATATTTCCTAGGTGTACATCATCAATAGCGCCTTTAACAGCTCCGCAATGCTGATGACCCATTACAATTATAAGTTTTGCTCCAGACACTTTACAAGCAAATTCCATACTTCCCAAAAGGTCGGTATTTACAAAATTTCCAGCAACCCTTCCTACAAAAACATCTCCAATACCCTGGTCAAACACATCTTCAACCGGCACTCTGCTATCCAAACAACTTAGAACCATTGCTTTCGGGAATTGTCCACCGGTTGCAGCTTTTCTTATTTCTTCTGAGTGCTCACGTTGTGTTACGTTACCGCTATTAAAGCGTTCGTTACCAAACTTAAATTCCTGCAACACTTGTTCAGGAGTTAATGAATCCTGTTCAGCTTTTGTCATTACATGCCTGTTCTTGTAGGCTACCTTTGAAGATGCTGTATCTTTTTGTGCATTCTCATTACCTGAATTACACGCACTAAAAATTTGAACCGTGATTACAAATGCTGTAACCTTTAATACATTATTTATCATTTATTTTATTATTTGTTTTAAGCTGCAAAATTGAGCATTCTAACATATAAGTAATTATTTATCTTCATAATGAAATGTATAAATAATATTTATGAAGTATAAATTAAAACTATTTAGAATATTATTTATGGCTGTAAAATAGAAAGTGATTCCATATCTTCAGAAGTTATGCACCAGAAAGTGCCATTCATTTACATTTGGATTTTTTTGGATTATTAAGACAGGAGAAACAATCTATACCCGAGGATAAATTTTGCTGGTATGAAGCGTATTAGATAAAAGCCGCTTTAAGATTTGATTTTGTTTGGCCCTTTGCCATAAGCCGGTTTCCGGGCACTTCAGGCAAATAAGGCACGTCCAAATTTATTGCCCCTGAATCAAAAATTGTATTGAGCGCTATTATTTAAGTATCGGCATGATATCTTGAATCTTCTTTTTTTGTTCCTCATAGGAGTTTATGGAAAAGCTATCCTTTTTTGCTGCAGCAAATTGATTTGCTTTTTCTTCATACTCCTTCAATTTTGCTGCATTGCCGCGGTAATGATACGCTTCAGCAATGGCAAGCAGTATCCATACAGCATCCTTTTTTTGAGGAAAATCATTTTCCTCTTCCAGTTTTAAAGCAACATCCAAAACGGTATTCCTGATATAATCGGCTTTTAATTTGATGTCTTCCCATTCTTTATTTTCTGATTTGGCCATACTCGCTTTTTTATACAACATGAATGCCGTGTTGATGCCATTATAATAATCCTGTTTTAATTGAAATCCCTTCTCATAAAAATTAATAGCCGCATCGAGATTGGCCCCGTTTCCTGTTAATTCAAATAATCTTTTGTTTATTGCCCCACTCAAACCCAACACTTCTGCGTCCTGCGAATTTGCCGGGTTCAGTTCGTCTAAAATCAGGTTTGCCTTTACAAATGCCTCCAGTTTACCTGGCTTTTCTGATTTATACGTACACAAAGCCTGCCTGCAAATGATCAGGGGTAGATTATCCCGTAGGGTCATGTTGGCAACAGCAAATTTTTTTGCTTCGCCAAACAGCCTTAAAGCGGCTTCATAGTTCTCCTGGTTT
>JAYVUL010000287.1:0-2560 GCA_043787935.1 Chitinophagaceae bacterium
ATATTTCCAATACCTTCAAACAAAATACCATCGGCACTTCGTTCTATATTAAAAACAACTTTTTCAAAACAGCTTGCCTCCCATTTTAATTCATTTACCGTGCCTGATCTTTTGCCTGCAAATGATTTTAGCTTTACTGGCAGTATGGCCGCTAATATTTTATTTGCAAAATAAAAACTTGAAAAGCTGCTGAGGCTCACCTGCAGATAATAATCTGAATTATAAGATCCGGAAGTAGCTGTTAATCGTAAAGCTGTATTTCCGCCAACGGTATTACAGTTATCAATATTCTTAAAAACATCTACTTCATTTATAGTTGCAACTCCGCTTGGCTGATTCAGGGAATTTAAAGCCGTTCGTAAAGAATCAAGTTCTGCTTTTAAAATATACAGCCGCACACTAACATTTGAACTTGGTTGTGTTTGTGGAGTAATGGTAATATTCCTGTTCAGGTAAAGCCGGTGGCTGCCATCTTCACGGCATGGACCCGTTTTCGTATAAAGGGAAGTATTTACTAACCCAAGATTATTTCCATTGGCATTTATTTCTGCAGCAACATTTCCAATATTATCAAATACAGGAACCCAGGTATTATTATTTGTAGCATCAATTGTAACAGTTGGTAGTACCTGGCAGGAGACCAGGTTACCTTTTGCAACAGGCTGAGGTATGGCTAATTTCCAAAGGTCATTTTTAAAAACTGTAGGATTATCCCATCCCAGGCCCCCAATCACCCAAAGATTCCCATTAGCATCTATCCATTGATCTACTCCGGACCTGTTACCCGGCTTATTTGCCGGGGCAGGTACACTTTGTGTTCCATAAACTGATACAACACCTGGAGAATTATCACCCTTCATCCATGTCCAGTTATTGGTAAACGGATTATATTTCCAAAGATCATTTAAACCCTGGTTACCATTGGATCCGGTTCCAGATGCTGCCCATCCATAGCCTCCAAATAACCAGAAGTTGCCGTAATTATCAGGCCAGCAGGCTGCCATCAACCTTCCTCCGGGATTACTGGATGCATTGGTTACTCCCATTGTATTATACACACCATACTGATCAAAAACATTATCTCCTTTCATCCATGTCCATTGGTCTATTGCAGGATCATATTTCCAGAGATCACTGAGTTTAAATGTCCAGCCTCCACTTGCATCATACCCGCCACCAAAAAGCCAGAACTTTCCTGCAGTATCAAGCCAGCATACTCCGCCATCCCTTGCTCCTGGTTTGTTGGCCGGTGCCGGAGTTCCCATGGTACCATATACGCCCAGGTTGCTTACTGTATTATCACCACTTACCCAGGTCCATTCGTTATTGGCAGTGTTGTATTTCCAAAGGTCATTTAATGCCCCATAAGTAGTGGTGCCTGCATAACCGGCACCTCCAAACATCCAGAAATAACCGGCAGCGTCAATCTTACCTATCATCTGGTTAAACCTGTTCCTGGCTCCTGGTTTGTTTGCTGAAGATGATGCTCCCTTTGTACCATAAAGCCCGGTATTGTTAACTGTATTATCTCCGCTCACCCATGTCCACATATTTGTGGTAATATTGTATTTCCAGAGATCATTCATTGAACCAAAAGATGCGGTAGATGCATAACCATATCCTCCAAATAACCAGAGGTTCCCCGAATTATCAATCCATGAAGCAGCAAGATAACGGCTGCCCGGTTTGTTTGAAGATGCTTCGACCCCCTTTGTGCCATAGATCCCGGTGTTATTAATTGTCTTATCCCCATTCATCCATGTCCAGTTATTGGTAACCGGATCGTATTTCCAGAGGTCATTAAGAAACCCCTGTCCCCCGGTTTCCGCAAATCCAGAACCGCCAAACAACCATAGATTCCCTGAAGCATCCGTCCATTGTATTCCGCCGGTTTCTCTACCGCCGGGTTTATTAGCAGATGCAGGTACACCCAGCGTGCCATATACACTATAATTGTTGGAAGTATTATCACCCTTCATCCAGGTCCATGGAAGTGTATTACTTACTTGCGCAAGGGAGTTTATATTACCCAGGTTAATTAGTAGCAGAAGTAATCCAATTTTAAAAATCATTAATTTCCTTTCCATGCGCTTATAGAATAAATGTCACAAAAAATATTCATCAGCCTTTATCGGGGGGTTCAATAAAATAAGAGGCTTAGAGAACTACTGTGAAGAAAGTGTAAAGTGGCCTGCTATTCTACCAGAACCATGGTAAAGATAAAAATAATAGTCTACAAGTTCAATAGAATATTGCTTATGTCAATTCTGAAAACCAAATACTTTTGGTTCTACTATTAATTGATTTTCTTAAAAATTATCTTTTTTCGAAGCTATATAAAGATTAGCCTTCAGGTTAGCCTTAAGCCTTTTATTATTTTTCTTCTTATCAACTCACCGGCGACTTTGTTTCACTTTCCGCCTGTCAAAAAACATCCTGCCTCTCCAAAATCATTCTTTATATTTATAGATAAATCATCTTACATGAAAAAAATATTTCTTGCACTCACTACACTTGCAGTAATCATCTCCTGCAACAATAACGACAAAACAACAGAAGT
>JAYVUL010000288.1:0-7105 GCA_043787935.1 Chitinophagaceae bacterium
CAAACCGTTTGGTTGGCAGGCGGAACACTGATCGCTGCTGGAGCATTTATTGTGATTGCTGCTTTTGCAACCGCATCATTATTGGGTACATTATCAACCACTGCATTTACACTGCCTGCACCGGCTGCACCCGTTGATGTAAATAAAACTGTGGCCGTACCGCTTGCCTGTATGTTTGCCTGCGCACCGGAAAGTGTTCCCAATGCCGGGTTAACAAAACTCACGGATAAGGGTGCAAATGGCGCTGTTCCGGTAAGGGTTACCAGGTTGGCCAGAGGAATTACTGTACCAGCCGAATTGTTCAGGAAACTGGCGGTTACGGTTGAGGTATTACCCGGTCCAACAGCTGTTGGACAGATCGGTGTTGGAGAAGCAGTAGCTTTTAACTGCAACCAGGGTGTAGTTGTTAGTGTACCCACGCTTGCACCTCCAATAATAGACGCCCTGTCACAGGTTCCTGCTGCGGCCGGACCGGTATTGCAACCCCACCAGTTATTCGTGGCATTTACATTTCCTCCGCCAACACCATTTGCATTCATGGCCAGCCCGCCCGTTAATGGGTTTGAAGCATTGTTTCCAATTAAACGGTTATAATTGATATTAATAGTATAGGCCGCACTTCCGTTATCAACGATTATGGCTCCGCCATCGGCACCGGGTGCTGTATTGTTGGTAAATGTGTTTTTCAGGATATTAGCGGTAAAAACCTGGTTAAAAGGTGCGATCCTGCCCTGGGCAGTGATCCCTATTGCTCCACCATTGCCAGGGCCGGTGGCAGTTGCGGTATTGTTGTTGAACGTACAATTAGTAACAATCATAGTACCGATATTGCCTGGAGAGTTATCGAAAAAATAATAGAGTGCGCCTCCGTCTGAATTGTCATTAGAGTTATTGGTAAATGTGCTATTGTCAACAGTCAAAGTTCCGGTGCCCGAAAAATTGACTGCGCCCCCGGTAGTACCAGCCCCTGCGTCAATCGTATTGCTGGTGAAATCACAATGAGAAAGGGTTAAAGCACTTGCTGAAGTAATTGATGAAAACTGGACTGCACCCCCGCCATATGGATCAGAATTCAAATGCCCATTGGTGAATTTTACATAATTGATGGTTGTTACTACATCTGGTGTAAAAGCCCCATTATTTATAAAAGTGGTTATTCCATTAATAGAGAAGATGCGGTCCTGGTTAATACCCGGGGCCATGTCAATGATCGTTGTGAGTGGAGACCCAACTACACCATTGATAGTAATATTTTGGGTATTGTCACCAAATACAATATAAGTACCGATATTGGTACCCCCTGTTATAGTATAGGTACCAGCCAATAATGTAATAATATGTGGTCCTGGGCCATTATTATCGGCTGCCTGGATCGCCGACCTCAACGATATCAGGCCAGCGCCCCCACCCGCAGTAATAACTCCGGTAGCATTGTTAATTGCAGTATAATCCGGGTCTGTAAAGGTAGTCGGCGTATAATTTGTTGCAAATACCGAATTACCAAATGCCATGCAACAAAAGAGTAGCAGGGCAGAGATTGTTTTGCGAAAAAAACCGGTTTTAGAGCGTTGTAGTTTGGCTGAATGTTTCATCATCAAATTCATTAACTATGAAAAATAAAATTCATTAACATAAAACAAGGTAGGTTGTCTCAAAAATTATAATAATAATTAGCCGGAAAAAAGATAAGTCATTGGTCAATGAGTTATATACATCTTACGCCCGGCAAAAAAAATAACTTTGGGGACAACCTCTATATTAATTTCTATTCTATGAATTACCTGGCCTCAGCAATCAGGGTTAATTTCTTGGTGGAAAGATACCCTGCAGTGCAATACAAATATTTAATACCTGGTAAGGCATTAAATTATTATGGGGTGTACTGTTGCCCACAAGTGGCAGGGCCTGTTGATTCATCGTTTGCTGCGTTCCGACAGCATCTGCATAAAAACTTGGTGGTGGTAACTGGGTGCCGGCCGTGCCATACAAATGACCTACCGGATCGGCCTGACCACCCGCTGCCTTTCCCATCAGCGTATGATTGTGCCCGGCCATTTGTGTAGTGAGCAGGGTTATCGTGGCTGCACCACCGGTTTCTCCAAGGGAACGTGGTGTTAATCCAGGCCCATTACCCTGGAACATTGCTGCCTTACCCTGTAAATTGGGAAGGGCAAAATTAGTTCTGCCATCGCCTCCATAAGTAGTGCCCAGCAGGGAAAACAGTGCTGTATTCTGACTGATGGGTATGATCTGGCCATTACACATTGCCCAGCCGGTTGGTGCAAAATTGCATCCGAAGATTCTTATCTCTGCTACAAAAGGATCTGCCATATAATTTTTTTTAAGTTGTTTTTGAATGTATTACTTAGTTACGTGAAGGGAAGATACCCTGTAGGCACATACAATAATTGAGCACCAGGTAGGGCGACATATTATTATGTGGCTGACTGCCACCTGCATTTGAACATGCAGTTGTCGCCATCTGTTCGTTCGCCGGTGATCCATAAGGCGTGAAGCCCGTACTGCTCGCAAAAAAATTGTTCAGTGGCGTATTTTTATTGGGTGCATTGCCACTGGCTATTACAGTATGCGTATGCGACGGCATCTCGCCAATTACAAGTGTATGGTTTATTTCACCTGACCGCTGCCCCTCAACATACCCGCTGCCCATATGCATGGTAACACTGCCCTGTAAATTGGGAAGTCCAAAGTTGGTTATTCCATTTCCCCCGTAGGTAGTACCCAGCAGGGAAAACAGCGCCTGATTTTGGTTGATAGCCATCAATTGCCCATTGCATTGTGCCCAGCCCTTGGGTGCAAACCCAAAGGAATAAATCCTGACTTCTGATATATATGCTTGTGCCATAATGAATATATTTTCTTTTTAAATAATTAAATTACTAATGCTTCTAATTCTGTGTTGGGAAAATCCCGAATAAGGAAATGATATAACTAACAGCAAGGAATGGGTGCATATTATCGTGCGGCTGGTTGCCCCCTGATGATTGCACAGTTGCGGCATTTAGGGCAAGCGTACCCGGTACTACTCCATAGGGCTTACCTGTTGTTGATTTTCCCCAGAAATTATTTGCGGGAGTATCACTTCCACCGGTATTATTGGAATTGGGTGTGTGGGCGTGCACCGGTAGCTGATTAGTATTAAGCGTTACCGTTTCGGTACCGCCGTTAGCGCCCAGGATAAAAGTAGCACCCCCATTAGTACCCTGGTGAACGGGTATACGGCCACGAAGATCGGGAAGGGCAAAGGTAATTTGACCATCTCCGCCATAAGTGGTGCCGATCAAAGCGAATAATACATCATTATTAGCAATTGATTGTATTGATCCATCGCAAAACGCCCAGCCCACAGGAGCAAAATTGCCGCCAAACATTCTGATTTCTCCAACAAAACTGTCCATAAATTATTGTTTATTTATTAATGAATAATCTGATTAAAATTATATCGCCTGGTAAAACTAAAATCATTTCATTAAGGATAATGGTCTGAAAAGGATGATCAGGGGAAAAGGACTTTTTATCGAACTAAAATGTAGCAGTTTAGTTATTAGGCATAAACTTAATTTAAATTTATTAATAATTCAAATAAAAAATAATGTTTTTTTTAAAATATTCTTTTGAAGACCCCAGATAGTTCACTTAACTAATCAAACCTGTTGCCCACAACAACTCCTACCTGGGTAAGGCGGACAGCACTTAAAAAACCTTCATCTACATATATAATAAGTACTTTAACCGCCCCGCCGTTAATTGTAGAAATAATTATACCCCTTTCGTCAATAGCTATAACAGTACCTGCAGAAATGCTGGTATTTGAATTATCATTTATCTTTTCAACCACCACAAGCCTGACTATGCGGTTATTAAATTTTGTAACAGCGCCCTTATTCCAGGGATTGCAGGCATTGATCAGCGCAATGATGTCAGATGCATCCATTTGCTGCCAGTTAATAGTAATGTCTTTTGCAACCTGCTTTTTATAATAAACTGCTTTGGATTCATCTTGTGGTTTTGACGGAATACCGAGATCAAAGGTGGCCAGCTTCAGCAATACCCTTACCATACCCGCTGCCAGTTGCGCCAGGTTGCTGGTAAGTATCCCGTATGTATCCGTTTCCGCTAACTTCATCATCTGCTGCAATACTACCGGGCCTGTATCCAGCCCTTCATCCAGTTTATGAATGGTTACCCCTGCATTGGGTTCTTTATTTATTATTTGCCTGAATATAGGGTCGGCACCACGATAGCCAGGTAACGGTCCCGGGTGAACGTTATAAAATCCTTTTTCCGGAAGATTAAATACCGAAGCCGGGATGATATAACCAAAGGTCATCATTATACCAACCGTAATCTTATATTTTTGAATGGCCCGGGTAATCTCTTTTACAAATGAAGCTTTATCCAGCTCCAGGATGGGTATATCCAACCCCATTAATACTGATCTTACATTTTCCACCATTTCGGGGCGGTTGCGGGGAACAGCAACAATAGCAAGTTGTTTAAAAAAAACCAGTTCCTGCATGGCAGGTATGGCAAAACGGCTGCTACAAAGCAATATGACTTTTAATTCACTCATTAATATTAATAACAGAGATAGGTATTCAACCATCCCGAACTGGCTCCATCTGTAGGCTGCTGAATATAGGTTTTCCATTCCTGCATGGGAAATGGGGTTGTTTCCGTCTCTATTTTATTTGAATTACATTGAATACTGCATTTTACAAAAGGGGCAGTATAGTGATTGGTTTGGGGATCCAGTTTCATTTCACCCCTCGGTCCGTTAATTGTTGTGCCGGCCAGTACACCTGCAATTTTTTCCCCTTCACGGTAATCAATACCCGTAGTAAATACCTGTTCCAGGATCATTGCTGTTTCCCAGCCCAACAGGGCAAATAATCCCGGGTGTCTTTTCGTTTGTGAAAAATAAATGCCAGTAAAATCAGCATTAGCGGCAGTTTCGCCGGAGGCCAACCAGGGCTGGTATCCGTTAATTGAAAATTTAAATCCATGGGCCTGTTTATCCAGAGCCGGGGGCAGCAACATCATCGGCGATACGCTAAGATGTAACTGATCAGCTCCTTTAAAATTGTTTAAGCTGTCGTAAAACAAGGAAGCGGGCTGCGAATCAAAAACACAGAGCAGGGTTCGTGCTGCATTCTCGTTATTTAAATAATCTGTGAGTTCATTAATATTAAAGGCTTCGTTAACGGTTTGCTTATTGATATAATTATAAACAATACCCCCTCCTGATTTTACAAACCCACTCACCATCGTGGCTACATGCAGATAACCGCAATCATAAAAATCAGTGGCCAGCAGTCCGGAGTTATCCTTTTGCCTTTCGGCCTGTTGCCCGCAAAGCCAGCATAAAAAAGCGTCCTGTAGTGTAAGATGAATAATATTGGGCTGGGCGATCCAGTTCTCGGGATAATTTGCGCCCGGATTTACAATCAGCATCAGCTTGCTATTTGCCTGAACCAGGGGTTCCAGGATGCCCGTAACTTTCTCGTCAATATAAGCAACGAGTATATCAACATTGTCCAGTATTAATAATTTTTCTGTTTTTTCATATACTTCTTTCTCAGAGCCGGCATAACCAATACTTTCTGAAAAGAGTTGCAGTTTATCGGTTAGATCCTGTTTTTTCAAAAACGTTTTTATGCCGTCGATAAAATCCAATGTCATTCCCGGATAAGCTTTAGAACGAGGGTATAAAATTCCAACTTTCATCGTTTGAAATAGTTTAATTAGTAAATTTTATATAGAAATGAAATTAATACAATTTCAAATTGCCTTGCATTTTTATTTTGAATTGCTGAAAAAAATTGTATTTTGTATCTTCTATATTGCTTAATACTATTTTAAAAAGATCACTCATGAATAATCGTAGGAAATTTTTAGTGCAAACCGGTATGGCTACTACTGCCCTGCTGGTGGCAAAATCTTATAAAACACTTGCCGGAATTTCGGGGCCCATCAGTGGTTTTGGCGATGCTAATGCCGTAGTATTTCTGCATACCGGTAATACCGGATACGAGCGTGCAGCAAAACATGTTACCGCCATACAACAACAGTACGCAAATATTGTGCTTTTACATTCGGGTAATGCGATTCCGGATAAGCAGTATCAATTGAAATACGATGTATCGCCCTATCATCATGACAAAAGTTCATCAAACGCGGGAGCATATAAGATCATATATAAGGGAGATTTTAAGATCGGGGTGATCCACACTGGTTCGATTGAAAATAATTCCATCATCCAAATAAATACTTTGGCAACCAGGCTGAAAAAAGAGCAACATTGTAAACTGGTAGTTTGCCTTTCTCCACTGGGTTTTAGAAGTAAAACCGGTATTGATGATGTTTCATTAGCGGAGCAATCAACACATGTAGATATTATTATTGGTAGCCATGAAAAAAATTATTGGAACCAACCCATTATTGCAATCAACCAAAACCAGAAGGAAGTGATTATTGATAATGCTGCAAACAGCCAGTTAGATATTGGCAAAATAGCGATTGGTTTTGACAGGAATGGTCAAAAAAATAAGATCACTTTTTAGCATTCCGCAGATCAACCTCCGGCATCTATAACAGATTGTATGATCAAGTACATGCAATTGCCTTTTAGCTTTGATGAGCAGCGTATGAAGCATGAGGTACAATTATTAAGTAATAATACATGGCGGGTTCATCATCAAAAACTGCATTATGAAGGCGAATGGAGCGCCCTTCCTTTAAGAAGTGTGGAGGGCAAAGCTGATAATATTATTGTATCCCCGGTATCCGGCAGCTGTTATGAAGACACTGTTTTTTTAAAAGAAACCCCCTATTTACAGGAAGTACTGGCCCATTTTAAATGCCCCCTGATGGCCGTACGTTTATTAAAACTAAACGCCGGTGCTATTATAAAAGAGCACCATGATGCCGAGTTATGTTTTGAAAAAGGAGAAATTCGTTTACACATTCCCGTAATAACACATGAGGACGTAGAATTTTACCTGGATAAGGAAAAGATACCTTTAAAGGAAGGAGAATGCTGGTACATGAATTTTAATCTACCCCATTCGATCATTAATAAAAG
>JAYVUL010000289.1:0-4939 GCA_043787935.1 Chitinophagaceae bacterium
TTTATTGAAAATTTTACGGCAGTGGAGCGATGTTACCGAAATTGTTCCCATTGGCGATAAATGGGTGGGCGGCATCATGAGTTTACAAACAGCCGATAAAACACTCAAGCCAAAAGATATTCCGATTGATGATTTTTTTCACAAAATAGTTATGCTGCGTGACCGGCTGCGTGTGCTGGAACAAAACATAAACAGCCACAAAAAACTTACCGACGAAGACAAGGTAAACATACAGCAATATATTACCCGTTGCTATGGATCGCTTACTACTTTTAATGTGCTGTTTAAAAATAAAGAGCAGTGGTTTGTGGGAGATAAAGGAAGTAAAGATTGATTTTTAAAGAAGGTTGTGAAGTGTGCGGAAAAAATTCTGCCAGATCATGTTTTAATTCAATTGCAATTTGCAAAAAAAAGCTCTACATTGTATATCAATGAAATTGATTTATTAAACCAATTCAACTGCATCTCTTCGTTCAATACAAACAATGAAAAAGTATTTCGCCTTTTTCTTTGCACTATTATTAGTTTTGTCCTGCACCCGGCAGCAAGACCAAAAAAGCACCGCTGCCTTTGCACCAACAGTGGTGGAAGCAAAAGGCTATGTTGTACCCAAAGACAGCATGACCGAACCAAAGATTATTCCTGTTGATGAAAGCAAACTGAAAAAAATACCCGTTGGTAAACTAAACACTGTTCCTGCAAACAGTAACATTCACCCTGCAGGAATACCAAAAATTGTTTTGGCAGGTATACCAAGAGTTACCACTCCCGGACAAGACAGTTTCTTTTTGCCAAAAACAGCGCCTGCCATTGATAGTCCTTTTTTTGCAGCTAGGCCCGAAATAGTAATTGCCAAAGATGCCTATATCAAAGACCAAAATCCACAAAATTTCAGTTCCTTCACTACCCTGCAGGGTTTAATAAACGATTTCATCACTTGCTTAATTGAGGACCGGAATGGAAACCTGTGGATAGGTACCAGTGCAGGCGTCTCAAAATATGATGGGAAATCATTTACGCAGTTCACTGTAAAAAATGGCTTACCAAGTAATTTTATTGTAGAAATGATGCAGGACAAAGCTGGAAATATTTGGTTTGGTTCTTTTTCCAATGGTGTAACAAAATACAACGGAAAATCCTTCACCCATTTTAAGGTAAAGGATGGCCTGGGGCATAATCAGATTGGTTGTTTGATGCAGGACAAAGCCGGGAATATCTGGATCGGCACTGCCGGAGGCGGGGTTTCAAAATACAACGGAGAAACCCTTACAGCCGGACAGGCAACCTTTACAACTTTTACAAAAAAAGAAGGGCTTCCTGATAATTATGTTTACAGTATGCTGCAGGATAAAAGCGGAAATATCTGGATGGGCACTAGTTTAGGCGTATCAAAATACGACGGAAAATCTTTTACAACTTTTTCTGAAAAAGAAGGCTTATCCGGTAATGATATTTATAGTATGCTGCAGGATAAGAACGGAGATATGTGGTTTTCTGCTTTTGGCGGAGGTGTATCAAAGTATGACGGAAAATATTTTACTCATTTTACTGAAAAAGAAGGCCTTTCAAGTAATAATTCCAATGGTTTACTGCAGGATAACAACGGAAATATATTTATGGCTACCAATGGCGGAGGTATAACAGTATATAATGGAAAGTCATTTACACATCTTACCGAAAATGAAGGACTCAGCAATAATTATTTAAGTAATAACTGCCTGGTACAGGATAGAAGCGGAAATATCTGGATTGGAACCAATGGTTATGGCCTGTTAAAATATGATGGGAAATCCCTTTCTCATATTACCAAAAAAGATGGCATCTTTAATTTTACAGAAACAAAACGCCTGGCTAATGATTTTGTTTTTAGCACCCTGCAGGATAAAAGCAACAGTTTTTGGTTCGGATCAAATGGCGGAGGCCTGTCAAAATACGACGGAAATACCTTTACGCATTTTACTAAAAAAGAAGGGCTTGGTAATAATTACGTTGTGAGTATCGTGCAGGACAAAACCGGGAATTTTTGGTTCAGTACTCAAGGAGGAGGCGTATCAAAATATGATGGAAAATCTTTTACCCATTTTACGAAGAAAGAAGGCTTACCCCTTGATTATGTTGGATGTTCCCTGCTGGATAGGAACGGAAACCTATGGTTCGGCACCAGTGAAGGCGCATCAAAATATGACGGAAAATCCTTCACTAATTTTACAACAAAAGAAGGACTTAGCGATAATGGGGTTACCTGTTTGATGCAGGACAAAGCGGGAAATATGTGGTTTTCTACTTATGGTGGAGGTGTATCAAGGTATGACGGAAAATCTTTTACCCATTTTACAAAGAAAGAAGGACTCAGCAATAACTTTATTTTTTGCATGCTGGAAGATAACAGTGGAAATATCTGGCTGGGCACCAATGGAGGAGGCATCATAAAATATGATGGAAAGACCTTTACCAACCTTACCGAAAAAGAAGGACTTATTAACAATTCGGTGTGGAGTATGCTGCAGGACAAAAGGGGAAACCTGTGGTTTGGCACACGTGTTGGCCTTAGTAAATTGAGCAAAGAAAAACTGGCAGAAATTACTGATTCCGGCAGCAGGTTAAATATTTTAAAAGATGGGTATGTACTGTTTAAAAATTTTACTTACGAAGATGGTTTCCTGGGAATAGGTTGTTCTCGAAACTCTATGTTTGAAGATAATGACGGAACTATCTGGATAGGTGCCATTGACCGGCTTACAGCTTATCACCCCCAAGGAGAAATACCAGATACCATTGCACCAAACATACAACTTACCGGCCTCCATTTATTTAATGAAAATATCGGGTGGGCAAATCTGCTAAATAAAGAAGACAGTATATTAACTCTGGGTAATGGTGTAAAAGTGAGCAATGTTGAATTTGATGGCCTCTCAAAATGGTATGGTTTACCCGAGCATTTAAGTTTAGCCTACAACAACAATTACCTTACTTTTAAATTTGCCGGCATCACGCTAAAAAGCCCAAAAAAAGTAAAATACCAGTTTAAGTTAGATGGCATTGATAAAAACTGGAGTGCCGTTACCGGCAGTAATGAAGCACCTTATGGCAACATGCCGCACGGTAAATATACCTTCAGGGTAAAAGCCATGAACAGCGAAGGGTACTGGAGCAATGAACTCATTTATGCTTTTACCATTCGTCCGCCATGGTGGCGTACCTGGCTGGCATATGCTATTTATATTTTATTGGGCGGTTTGTTTATATACTACCTTAACCGAAGAGAAAGAAAAAGATTGGCTATAAAGAATGAAAGGATTCTGCAACAAAAAGAAGCCGAACAGATAGTTGCAATGGATGCTGTAAAAACCAGGTTCTTCTCTAATATTACCCATGAATTCCGTACACCGCTTACGATGATAATTTCACCGGTGGATGAATTGATGAAAGAGAAGGATATGCCGGTCCCTTACAAAAAAACATTGTCAACCGTTCAACGTAATGCAAACCAGTTACTGGAGCTCATCAACCAGTTACTCGATCTTTCAAAAGTTGAAGCAGGCAAGATGAAAGTTGATATAAAGCGGGGCGATATTGGATTATACTTGGCAGAATTAACAGAAAACTTTTTACCCTATGCCCTGCAAAAAAATATCCAGCTTAAAATTAATAATGAAGTAAAGCCAACTGAATATCTTTTTGATGCCGGTAAATGGGAAAGGATCATAAGTAACTTATTATCAAATGCCATCAAGTTTACTGCTGTTGGTGGAAGAATTGATGTTGACATCCTTGAAAACAAGTCGGAGGGAAAACATTTTATTACCCTTGCTGTAAAAGATACAGGTACAGGCATTGCCCCAGAAAAATTGCCACATATCTTCGACCGTTTTTACCAGGCCGATACATCTGCCACCCGCCAGTATGAAGGCACAGGAATTGGCCTGGCTTTGGTAAAAGAATTTGTTGACCTGATGAAAGGAACCATTGATGTGGAAAGTAAACCGGGTGAAGGAACTACATTCAGATTAAACATCCCTGTTGAAGTTGCTACAGGCGCAGAAGTGGAAGCGCTGATCATTCCGCAAAAAACAAACCTGCAACCATTGGATGCTATCAGTACTTCAACAGCAGAAAATATTGCATCGCCTGCCGAAGCTCCATTGATATTGATAGCAGAAGACAATCCCGACCTGAATGAATTTATTGCCGGCAGCCTGCAAAAAAATTACCGGGTAATTACAGCCGCAAATGGTACAGATGCCTGGGCGCTTTGTAAAACTGAGATACCCGATATTGTGCTCAGTGATGTGATGATGCCCGGCATGGATGGTAATGAATTGTGTACCTTTATAAAATCAGATCCGCTAACTGCCCATATTGCTGTAGTGATGCTCACTGTTAAAGCCGCACCCACCAGTATTATTGAAGGATTGAGCAAAGGCGCCGATGATTATATCAGCAAACCTTTCAAGGTTGATGAATTGTTATTGCGTATTCATAATCTTCTGGAAAGACAGGAAAAACTGCAGCAATACTTCAGGAGCCGGTTGGTGCAACCTGATGATATGGCGGGTGAACTGCTTGTGCAGGATGAATTTGTGCAATCTGTTTACTTCATCATTGATGAATTTATTGATGATTCACAATTGGGTGTTGAATTCCTGGCCACCAGGCTGGCCCTTAGCCGCAGAACATTGAACCGGAAATTATCTGCGGTGCTTGGCTTACCGCCCAGCGAAATCATAAAACAATACCGTTTAAAAAAAGGCGCTGAAATGCTGCGTGCCGGCACTCATATTGCAGATGCCGCATACAGTACGGGCTTTGAAAGCCCTTCCTATTTTGGCCAGTGCTTTAAAGAGCTGTATGGCCTTACCCCTTCGGAATATATGGAGAAGAACAGGCGGACCTGAAATTGAAAAGGGGGTTTTGTTTTTTCAAAAGTACTGTTTGTTCC
>JAYVUL010000290.1:0-36253 GCA_043787935.1 Chitinophagaceae bacterium
AAAACTGAGCGTTTGCTGCGGTGGTATTGTTGGTTTGGGGGAAACGGATGAAGACCGGGTAAAAATGCTGCACACTTTATCAACGATGGAGCAACACCCGGATTCAGTCCCTATCAATGCCTTAGTTGCTGTAAAAGGAACTCCCCTGGAAGATAATCAACGGATTGGGATAGACGAAATGTTGCGGATGATTGCTACGGCGAGGATACTGATGCCAAAAAGCGTGGTGAGATTAAGCGCCGGAAGAAATGAAATGAGTATTGCTGAACAGGCATTGTGTTTTATGGCTGGAGCCAATTCCATCTTCGCAGGCGAAAAATTACTCACTACACCCAATCCTGATTTTGATACCGATATGCAGATGTTTACTATGCTGGGGCTCACGCCACGAAAGGCTTTTAAAGATGCTGTAGTAGAAAATAAAATTGCTGCGCCAGTTGCATAATACGAAGGAAGTTAAGTTTTGAAACCTTGACTTCCTTCTTTTTTATGCAGCATGTTGAGTCACCCGGGCAGGTGGGGCAACATGAATTCCTGAATGGCCAATGACGTTGATCTTTATAAATTTATACAACCTTGTCTGACTTCTCTGCCAACGAAAAATTTGATCAATACCTCCGGCAAAAATTAGAAGGGAAAGAGGCAGTTGGCACATTGCGCACCCTGGTATACGCTGATGATAAGATTGATTTCAGTTCCAACGACTATTTGGGATTTGCACAAACTAAAGCAGGGAATGAAATTGGTAACAATAATTTACCAGGCGGTGCTACCGGTTCCCGCTCTATTACCGGTAATTCTGCATTGGCAGAAGAAACAGAACAACTTATTGCCAACTTTCATAATCGGGAAGCAGCCTTGATTTTCAATACCGGTTACATGGCCAACGTGGGCCTGTTCAGTTGCATCGCAGGCAGGGGAGATACTTATATATCCGACGAATACATTCATGCCAGCATGATTGATGGGATGAGGCTAAGCTATGCTACCAGGCTTCGGTTTAAACACAACGACCTTGCAGACCTGGAAAAAAAACTGGCATTGGCCACAGGCAAAAAAATAGTGGCCGTAGAATCCATTTATTCAATGGATGGTGACGAAACACCCTTAAAAGACATTACCTCAATTTGCAAACGGCATGGTGCTTTGCTGATTGCAGATGAGGCGCATGCCACAGGGGTATTTGGGGATAAAGGCGAAGGACTTGTTTGCAAGTATCATTTGGAAAATGACGTATATGCGGTAGTGCATACTTTTGGTAAAGCACTTGGATTGCATGGAGCTGCTGTTACAGGCAGTAAGGTGTTGCGTAATTTTTTATTGAACCAGGCAAGATCATTTATATTCACTACAGCATTGCCACCACAACATTATTTACAGTTGCAGCATGCATATCACCAGTTGCCGTCTGCAGATAGAAATGATCTGTATGAACTGGTGAATTATTTCAGGGAAGCAATAAGAAAAGTCAGCAATATCTCCTTTATAGAAAGCCACTCACCGATTCAGGGAATTGCAGTGGGTGATAATTTTAAAACAAAAGCACTGGCTGCTTATTTGTTTAATAACGGTTTTTTTGTAAGGCCGATAGTAGCACCAACCATACCTGTTGGTAAGGAAAGGATAAGGATCTGCCTCCACAGTTTTAACACCCGTGAGCAAATAGACCAACTGATCGATAGGGTAAAAAAATATACTTCCTGATTATTTCATTTAGCTGCATTAATTCATTTTATCCTTTGTTTCTTTGTATAAAATAGAATATTATGAATATTATTATAGCAGGAATACACACAGGCATTGGCAAAACAATTTGTTCGGCTGTTATTTGCCAGGCTTTGGGTTACGATTACTGGAAACCTGTACAGGCCGGGGATTTAGATAACTCAGACAGCCTATTCATTAAAAAAAATGTAAGTCATTCCGGCTGTATTATTCATTCAGAAACATACAGGATGCCTCTTGCAGCATCACCTCATTTTGCAGCAGCGCAAAGTGGAGTATTAATCAAACCAGAAGATTTTGTTTTGCCAAATACCGGCAACTCCCTTGTAATTGAAACAGCAGGCGGGATCATGAGCCCCCTGGCCAAAGACTTTTTAAATATTGATTTGATAATGGAATTGAACCAGCCGGTAGTAGTGGTAAGTAATAATTACCTTGGCAGTATCAACCATACATTGCTTACCGTTGCAGCATTGCAGCAGCGCCATATTCCCATTGAAGGCCTTGTTTTCAGCGGAGCAGTGGTTGATTCTTCCAGGGAATTTATTTTGGAACATACCAAACTGCCAATGCTTTTTTCAATTCCTTTTTTTGTAAAAATTGACAAGGAGGTTATAGCAGCCTTTGCAAAAACGGTTTCTATAAATTTATAAAATGGCAGCAGAAAATAAGGATAACAATTTTATCTGGCATCCGTTTACGCAGATGAAAACAGCAGCGGCACCGCTGCACGTGGTGAAAGCAAAAGACTGTACTTTATACACAGCTGATGGCAATGAATTAATTGATGCCATTGCATCCTGGTGGGTAAATATACACGGTCATTGCAATGAATATATTGCCAATGCCATTGCGGAACAGGCAAAAACTTTGGAGCATGTGATATTTGCCGGCTTTACCCATACCCCTGCAATGGAATTGTGCCGAAAATTAATTACTATTTTACCTGATCATTTTGCCAAAGTATTTTTTTCAGATGATGGCTCCACATCTGTGGAAGTTGCGTTAAAGATGGCGATACAATACTGGCATAACCAGGGGTATACAAACAAAATAAAAATAATAGCTTTTGAAAATGCCTATCATGGCGATACTTTCGGCGCAATGAGTGTGGCTGAAAGAAATGCATTCAATGCCGCATTCAATCCATTGCTGTTTGAGGTAAACCGCCTCCCATTGCCCAATGAAAAAAACATTGACCATGTCAAACAACAAATGGCCGATTGGGCTGAGGAAGGAAATACAGCTGCTTTCATTTTTGAACCACTTGTGCAGGGAGCAGCTGGCATGGTGATGTATGAACCTGAATATTTGGATGTGTTGATCGGGTTTGCCAATAAAAATAATATCATCTGTATTGCAGACGAGGTAATGACCGGTTTTGGAAGAACGGGAAAAAATTTCGCCATCAATTATTTGCAAAACCAGCCTGCTATCATTTGCTTATCTAAAGGGATTACCGGCGGCTTCATGCCGCTGGGGGTGACGGTTTGCAGTCAAAATATATTTGATGCGTTTTATGCTGATGATAAAAACAAAACTTTTTTTCACGGACATTCCTACACTGCCAATCCTATTGCCTGTGCGGCTGCCAATGCAAGCCTCGACCTGTTGGTGACAAAAAAGTGCCAGCAGCAAATTCAAGCCGTCAGCCAAAGCCATCAGCAATTTGCTGCAACACTTAAAAGCCATGCATTGGTAAAAGAAGTGCGCCAAAGAGGAACCATACTGGCCATCGAAATAGTAACCGCTGAAGCCAGTTCCTATTTTAATTCCATTCAAAACCTGTTGTATGAATTTTACCTGGCACAACATATATTTCTCCGGCCATTAGGCAATGTCGTCTATATCATGCCACCCTATTGCATTACAAAAAACGAATTAGGCCTGGTGTATGCTGCCATAGAAAGGTCGTTAACCTTTTTGCAACAGAAAGAATATTGAAAAGGAGTGTAATTAGTTTTCTGTTTCAGTCTTTGGTTTGTTTTCATAAGGCAACAGCATCACAGAAATAAAACCTACCACCAGTATGATGGCAGTTTGTGCTATCCATTGCAGGTTGCCATTGGCAAATGCAATTCCCTGTTCTATATTGTACAGCATCATTACCTGCATGATAAGTCGCGGGTAAGCCCCTATGCCCCCGGGAGTGATGATCATGCCGATACTTGCAAAAGCCAATACCGGAAAAGTGGCTGCCACCGGTAAATTTTCAGTGCCTGTTGTGGCATAAAAGCCCAGATATGTGCCACCAAGATAACAGGACCATATAAAGAGGCTGTGAAAAATAAATGACCATTTGTTTTGTAAATACCTGATACTCGTGATGCCTGCCTTTACGCCATGAAATAATTTTTTAATTTTGGCGATAAAGGCATTACTGCTGTATTTCCTGAAAATAAATTTTAAGCTAAAATAAAAGAGGAAGCAAGCGGCAATCATTAGGCTTAGCTTTAGTAACAGAGCATTTGTACCCCCTTTCAAAAAATTTTCCGTTATGGTCTTTTTTGCATAATGCCCCAACAGGTCAAGTTGTGTAATCAAGGCTATGATGAATACCAAACCAAGGCAAAGCACATCAACTACACGTTCCACTAAAATAGTACCTACTAATTTATCCGGGGGTACTTTTTCATATTTACCCAGGATAGTACATTTTAAAACCTCCCCCAGCCGGGGAATGGCCAGGTTCGCTAAATAACCTGCCATTACAGCAAAAAAAGTATTCAGTAAGCCAGGGTTATAGCCCATTGGTTTCATGAGTATTTTCCAGCGTATTGCCCTGCTGATATGGCTTGCGGCAATTATAAAAAATACAGGCAGGAATAAAATGTACCTGGCAGATTTAAGTGCTGCTTTGCAGTCTTCCCAGTTTTTATCATCCATTTTGTGAATGCTCCACCAAACCAGGAAAATGCCCAAACCAAGAAATAATGAATATTGTAATGACGTAAGTAATTTTTTTTTCATACCGGCCTGTAAAATACGAAGTAAAAATTATAATGGCACATAGTGATGCACCAACTGGTTGACATACTGATTTTTAAAAGAAATACTTAAGGATCAGTCCCTTTTCACGGAATTAAATCTATACCGGCAGGTTATCTATAAGTCTTATTTCATTTATAAAGGCTGCCACAAGCACTACAACGGAAGTTTTCCCATTCCATGTTTCCATTAGGGCAAGGCTGGAGGCATCGGCAATTTCAAAATAATCAACGGTAAAACCCGCTGCCGTTAAATAATTGGCAGCCTTTTCCTTCAAATCTTTTAAATACCCCGGACGTATATGCTGCTTTACATACTGGAGGGTTTCATAAATCAATGGGGCCTTAATCCGTTCTGCCCCGGTGAGCCGCAAATTTCTGCTGCTCATTGCCAGCCCGTCGGCTTCTCTTTGTGTGGGGCAAATGATAATTTCCCCATGCAATTGCATCAGTTCTGATAATTTTTTAATTACCAAACACTGCTGGTAATCTTTCTGCCCCAATAATAATATATCAGGATGAGCTATTGTCAATAGCTTTTCCACTACCTGGCACACCCCCTGGAAATGACCTGGCCGGGAAGCCCCATCCAATATTGTTTCCAGGTAGCCCAATTCGTATTGCATTGTTTTATGCAGTCCTCCAGGGTACAACTCCGCTATTGAAGGAAGGAAAAGTACATCACAACCTGCTTTTTCAAGGAGGTAAATATCCTTGTCAATGGTATTGGGATATTTTTCAAAATCCCTGGTATCATTGAACTGAACAGGGTTTACGAAAATGCTGCTGACTACTATCTCCGCTTTATTTTTTGCTTCAGTAATTAGTGAAATATGCCCCTCATGCAAGGCCCCCATTGTTGGTACAAAGCCTGTTTTTTTTCCCTGGGTTTGCAAAACCTTAAGGTGATTATCTATATCTATTATTTTCTTAAAGATGATCATGGGGGTAAACTGTTAGCTTCAAATGCAGGTGAATACTGATTTATGTAGAAAATTGTTGTACTTTTGCACACCCAAAGAAAATCCTAACTGACAAATTAACCAAAAACAAATGTCTACAAAAAAAAGAATATTGTTTATTGCCAACGAGATGTCGCCTTACGTTGAGCTTACGGATTTTGCTGATATCATCAACAAACTGGCTGTAAAATCAAATGATACCGGTATGGAAGTTAGGTGTATCATGCCACGTTTTGGCGTTATTAATGAAAGGAGGCACAGGCTGCATGAAGTGGTGAGGTTATCGGGTATCAATGTGTCTATTGATGGAGATGATTATCCTTTGATGATAAAAGTGGCTTCACTGCCAAATGCCCGGCTGCAGGTTTATTTTTTGGATAATGAAGATTATTTTAAACGCAAGACGGTTTTTACAGATGAGAATGAAAAATGGTACGATGATAACGGGCTGAGAACTGCCTTGTTTTGTAAAGGAGCTTTGGAAACGGTGAAGAAATTTGGCTGGCCTCCGGATATTATTCATTGCAGTGGATGGATGACCGGCCTGATTCCTATGTTTATCAAAGCAGCATATAAAAAAGAACCGGTGTTTAATAACTGTAAAGTAGTGTACACTATCGGGCAAACCACTTTTAAAGAAAAACTGGGGCCGGATTTTTTAAAGCTGATCGCCATCAACGATAATGTGACCAAGAAAGAACTGGAATTTTTCAAAGACAATAACAATATAGCCATGTTCAGGGGCGGCGCCGCTTTTGCTGACGCGGTTACTTTTGGTGCAGAAAAAGTAGATAAGAAACTGGCAGAAGAATTCAGTAAAATAAAGGGTAAAAAAACATTGCCCTTTAATGCAGAAAGTGATTTAACAGACTATTTACAATTATATGCCGATCTTTCCAAATAGATTATCATTACTAATTCACTACTCATTTTAAACAGTTTTTGTGCAAAGAAATTTAGCGGTATCATCACTATTTGTAATTACATTGTTTTCATTTTTTTTCTGGAGCTGTACCAAAATTGACACCACTACTTTGGGAAGTGATTTGATCCCTGCGGTAGATAATGTGACCACTTTTGCAGATACATTAGATATCAATTGCACCCAGGGCTTATTCAACGATTCAACCAGGATTGGCATCAGCGAACTCCATCCCCTGGGAAGCATATTTCAGGACCCACTTTTCGGAAATACCTATGCGAACCTGTATTTGGAACTCAAGCCTGGTTTTTTTCCCTATCATTTCGGCAATTTAGGCGATACCATAAATAGCCGCCTGGTTGATGAAACAGGTTTTGACTCGGCTGTACTTTGCCTCTCTTATAAATCATTCTATGGTGATACACAAACAGCCCAGCACCTGAGCGTTTACCTGATCAGCGATAATAATAATAACTTTGTTAGGGACTCTGCTTTCCCTATCAATATTAAATTGAATGGAGGATTGAATAATGACGGATTAGGCCGCCTGGTTGGCGAAGCTACTATTTTGCCCACCAGTCTTAGAAATTATACTGTTTTTTACCCTTCGCCGGCTACCAGGAAGGATTCTGTTGTAAACCAAATCAGGATCAACCTGAATAAAAATAATTTTTTGCAGGACTTTATTGCTGCCTGGGATTCCACTCCGGGTAGAAATAATTTGTATACCTCTGATTCGCTTTTCAAATCAAAAATAAAGGGCTTTGCGGTAGTGGCAGATTCAGGGCAGGGTAAAGGCTTGTTTTATGTGAGCCTTACTGATGCTACCACCCGGCTGGAGGTTCATTATAAGTATAGAAATGCAAACAAGTTTGATACCTCCTTTTCCTCTTTTTATTTTGTGCCTGCTGCGGCTACATCCTTAACCGCTTCTGCCCAGGCTACCCGTTTGATAAGAAACTATACTGACGCTGAATACGAACCATCGGTTCCGGCTACTGATGCAGTTTACATCCAAACAACACCGGGAACTTATGCCAATCTTTCCATTCCCGGTCTGGCAACATTGCCAAACAGCATCATCCACCGGGCTGAGATCTTTGTTGAACAAATACCATCTCCTGTTCCGGGTGATAATATATATGCGCCTCCATTGTACCTGTACTTAGATTTAATTGACACCACATCCGGTAATCCTTCCAAGCCAGTATATTTCGACCTGAACCCCACCACATCATATAATCCCGATTACAGCAATTCCTTTTTGCCTGCCGGGGGTGTAGACTTTATTTATTTTGGCGGCTACCGCCGTATTAAGGATGATGGTTCCGGGCCACTTTACTATTATAATTTCAATGTTTCAAGGTATGTTCAGCACATTGTTACTGACCATCTGAATAATTACAATATGAAATTGTACGCTCCTTATAATCTGCATTATTATGGTTTTTCTGTGCCCTTTAAAAATAACCTGGCCAATGGCCGCATAAAAGTGGGTAACGGTAAGAAGGAAACCAATGTTAACTACCGGATGAAAATGCGGATCGTATATTCTAAAATTTAAAGTACTCTACCGGTATTGTAGAGTAATACCCTGCAATATTTTTGGAAACATTTGTTTTTTATCCTTGTAAACATATCTTTGCACCTCAAAAAATAAAAACTACATGCCTTATTTATTTACATCAGAGTCCGTAAGTGAAGGACACCCGGATAAAGTAGCTGACCAGATCAGCGATGCTTTAATAGATAATTTTTTAGCCTTTGATGCTAACAGTAAAGTAGCCTGCGAAACTTTAGTTACTACAGGACAGGTTGTTCTTGCTGGTGAAGTTAAAAGCAAGGCTTACCTGGATGTACAGGAAATTGCCCGTGGTGTGATAAGGAAAATAGGCTACACCAAAAGCGAATACATGTTTGAGGCAAACTCCTGCGGTATCCTTTCTGCCATACACGAACAGAGTGCTGATATTAACCAGGGCGTTGATAAAAAGAAAAAAGAAGACCAGGGTGCCGGCGACCAGGGAATGATGTTTGGATACGCCACTAATGAAACAGACGATTATATGCCCTTGGCTCTTGACCTTGCGCACAAGATTTTAATTGAATTAGCAGTTTTGAGAAGGGAGAACAAGCAGGTTAAATACCTCCGTCCGGATGCAAAAAGCCAGGTGACATTAGAATATGATGACAACAACCAACCGGTTCGTATTGATGCTATTGTGGTATCAACCCAACATGATGATTTTGACAGTGAGGCAAAAATGCTTGCAAAAATTAAACAGGATATTGTAGAAATATTGATCCCCCGCGTAAAAGCGAAGTATAAAAAATATGCGAAGCTTTTCAACAACAACATTAAATACCATATCAATCCTACCGGTAAGTTTGTAATTGGTGGGCCTCATGGCGATACTGGTTTAACCGGCCGTAAAATCATTGTAGATACTTACGGTGGTAAAGGTGCCCATGGTGGAGGAGCTTTCAGTGGCAAAGACCCGAGTAAGGTTGACCGCAGCGCAGCTTATGCCACCCGCCACATTGCTAAAAACCTTGTTGCTGCCGGCGTTGCAAGTGAAGTACTGGTGCAGGTTTCTTACGCTATTGGTGTGGCACAGCCGACATCAATCAATGTAAATACTTACGGCACCGCCAAAGTTGAATTAACTGATGGGCAGATTGGTAAAATGGTGGAAGGGCTTTTTGATTTGCGCCCTTACTTTATTGAAAAAAGGTTGAAACTACGTACTCCAATCTACAGCGAAACTGCTGCTTATGGACACATGGGGCGCAAGAATGAGGTGGTTACAAAAGAATTTAAAGACCCATATGGTAAAATTAAAAAAATAAAAGTGGAATTGTTTACCTGGGAAAAATTGGATTATGTATCAAAAGTGAAAAAAGCTTTTGGAATAAAATAATTACCGGTTACAAAAAGAAGGGAACCATAAGTTGGCAACAGCTTATGGTTTTTTGTTGCCCCTATCCCTTAAAGGGGAACGATTTACGTTAAATTTGCAATTCTATAATTTAAAATGATGAAAAATTTCAGGAACCAGCAACAAAGACCTAAAAAGAATACATTGGTTATTGGCAGGCAGGCAGTAATCACAGCGATGGAAACGGGCAAGCAACTGGAAAGGATATATTTACAGTCTACCGTTCACGGGGAGGTGATTGATACGATCAGAGCCCTGGCGGAAAAAAACCTGGTACCCATCAATAAGGTGCCGGTAGAAAAACTCAATGGCCTGAATGTAAGCAACCACGAAGGTTGCATTGCTATTATCAGCAAAATACAATACCAGGACCTGCAGGACGTAATTTCATTTGTAGTGGAGAAAGGGGAAACGCCATTGTTTGTAATATTGGATGGTATCACCGACATCAGGAACATTGGTGCCATTGCAAGAAGTGCTTTTTGCTTTGGGGTGCATGCGCTTATCATTCCTGATAAAGGCGTAGGAGCGTTGAATGAAGATGCTATCCTTACTTCTGCAGGGGCATTGGAAAAATTAGCCCTATGCAGGGTGAGCAGTTTAATGAAAGCGGTGGATGAATTGCACCTGAACGGCATCAAAGTTTTTGCCAGTGAAATGACCGCTGCCAAAAGGCTGATGGAGCTTGATTTGAAAGAACCCTGTGCCATTGTATTGGGAGGAGAGGAGCATGGCGTTTATCCGGCACTGATGAAGATATGTGATGAGCAATTTCAAATTCCCATGCCCGGAAATTTTGAATCGTTGAATGTATCGGTTGCCAATGGAGTGATATTATATGAAACTGTAAGACAAAGGAGCTTGTAATTATTTTTTAATTACTCATTAAAACGGGAAAAAATTATTAAAGAAATTTTCTTACCACCATAAACCCTGCAATAAGCAACAGCATTACAATGATGAAGGCAATGTAAATTTGCGGATTATCTTTCCAGCGGCGTTTATCTTTTCGATTTTTGCTTTTGGCTATTTGTTTTTGCAGGTTGTTGTTCAGTTGTGCTATATAAACAGGTATGTTCTTGTTGCTGTCTATTTGCTGCAAGCCTTCCACCGCATCATTAACGAAAGCATCATCCACCATATTCTTTTCTACTTCATGCTGTTGTGCTGAGGGCAAATGATTACTTAGATAATCCATCAACTGCTGGTTATCGATATCCTTATTGCTGTTGGCTAATATGTCTTTAAGGTCAGTGTTCATGTTGTTGCCGCTGCTCCAGCATTATTTTTAAATTCCTTTTCCCGTTTTGTATATAGCTCTTTACCTGTAATAAAGTATGCCCTGTTGTAATGGTGATTTCCTGGTAACTTTTCTTTTCCAGGTAAAACAAAGTTAAGCATTGTTGCTGTTCTGTATTTAGTTGTTGTAATGCCCATTCCATAAGAGTGAGCGCCTGCTCTTTTTGCAGGTGTTTAATTTTATTTTCTGCATCATCCGGCGCAGGTAATAACTGGTCTTTTATTTCCACAACCGAATTGCCTTTGTTTCTCAGCTTCATCAGGCAATGGTTTTTAGCCACCATGTAAATCCAGCTTTTAAAATAATCCACTTTGTATTTCTGCAGTTCGGTAATGGCCTTTAAAAAAACCTGTTGCACCCCATCCTTTGCTTCTTCTTCATTTTTAAGATACTTCATGCACACTCCAAATAACAGGAGCGTATATCGTTGCAACAAAATACCCAGCCATTCATTGTCTTTGTCTGCGTAGAAGTTTTGCAGCAGTTGGTTGTCATCTGTATGTTTATACTTGTCAGTAGTCAAAATGTTGGCGCTTGCAGCTTAGATGTAAACTTAGTGAAATTCCATAAACTGCATACCCGGAGCCTTACTATCATAAATAATATGAAATGGAATATTACTATTAGCAGGGGGGCACAAACAAAATATGAAACGCCTGGAATGTATAAAACCATCCCTCCTCAACCTTCAATCTTTTCCCTTACTTTTGCGCCATGACAACAGAGCATTTAAAATCTATAAGAGACCGTGTACTCGTCTTGGGGAGGTTTCTTTGACGTTGCTAACAGACAAAATATAATTGCAGAACACAAGCAGCTTTCTCTCAGTCCCGGCTTTTGGGACGATAATGCCCGTGCCACTTCCATCCTGAAAGAAATAAAAAATAATGAGTATTGGCTTAGCCTCTACAGCAACACCGATGCTGCGGTAGAGGATTTTGCTGTGCTGTTTGAATTCTGGAAAGCTGGTGATGCCACGGAGGAGGAAACAAAAGAAGCATACAACAAAGCCCTGGAACTGATAGAGGATACGGAGTTTAAAAGCACCCTCAACCAGCCCGAAGATGAACTGCCTGCAGTAATGCAGATCAACAGTGGGGCAGGGGGCACCGAAAGCCAGGACTGGGCGCAGATACTGGCCCGCATGTACCGCATGTATGGCGAAAAACAAGGCTGGAAAGTAACCGAACTCGACTGGCAGGACGGCGATGGTGCCGGAATAAAAACCTGTACATTTGAGTTTGAAGGGCCATTCGCTTATGGCTTTTTAAAAGCAGAAAGTGGGGTGCACCGGCTGGTGCGTATCTCTCCTTTCGACAGCAATGCAAGGCGCCATACTTCTTTTGCAAGCATCTATGTTTACCCATTAGTGGATGATACCATCACGATTGATATTAACCCGGCGGATGTGAAGATGGAAACCTCCAGGAGTGGCGGTGCAGGCGGGCAGAATGTAAACAAGGTGGAAACCAAGGTACAGCTTACGCATATCCCAACAGGCATTGTAGTGGTGTGCCAGCAAGACAGGAGCCAGCTTGGCAACAGGGAACTGGCCATGCAAATGCTGAAAAGCCGCCTTTATGAAATTGAGATACAGAAACGCAATGAACTAAGGGATGCCACAAACAGCAAAAAGAAAAAAATAGAGTGGGGCAGCCAGATACGATCTTATGTTTTTCACCCGTATAAAATGATCAAAGACCACCGCACAGATTATGAAGTGGGAAATGTAGGTCCGGTAATGGATGGTGAACTGGATGGATTTATAAAGGCGTATTTGATGAGTGAAAAGGAAATGAGTTCTTAATCAAAATTTTTCAACTGCAGTTTACCGGCGGCAGCAATTTTTTTTTCAGCATCGTTGGGTCACTCAGTTCTGCGCCATACCTTTATTTAACAACAAATCTATTGCATACTTTATATCATTAAATCTTCAAATTAATTTTATGAACCTGGGTTATTTCAACTATCCGCTTCCGGCTAATGAACCGGTACTAAATTATTCTCCCGGCTCTGCCGAAAAGAAAAGATTAAAAGAGGTGCTGGCAGAATTAAAAAGTAAATCCATTGATGTGCCGATGTACATCGGCAGTGATGAAGTAAGGACAGGGAAAAAAGTAGCGATGAACCCGCCGCATGAACACCGGCATGTGTTGGGCTATTTTCATCAGGGCGATGCCAGCCATGTAAAGAAAGCCATAGCTGCCGCACTTAAGGCAAAAGAAAAATGGGCCAATACCAGTTGGGAAAACAGGGCAGCTATTTTTTTAAAAGCTGCCGATCTGCTGGCCACCAAATACAGGCCGTACATTGTAGGCACTACCATGCTCGGCCAGAGCAAAAACTGCTACCAGGCTGAGATTGATGCTGCCTGCGAACTCATAGATTTCCTTCGGTTCAATGTACATTTTTTGAGTGATATCTACCGGCAGCAGCCCATCAGCGGTGCAGGAATGCACAACCGGGTAGAGTACCGTCCGCTGGAAGGTTTTGTGCTGGCTATAACGCCCTTTAATTTTACTGCCATTGGCGGTAACCTGCCAACCAGTGCTGCCATGTGCGGTAATGTAGTGGTTTGGAAATGTGCCCATACGCAAGTGTATAGTGCCCAGCTATTCATGCGTGTTTTAAATGAGGCAGGCCTGCCAGAAGGCGTGATCAATTTAGTTTTCATGGATGGTCCTACGTTAGGGGAAGTTTGTTTCAATCACCCAGATTTTGCAGGGGTCCATTTTACCGGCAGCACAGGTGTTTTCAATTTTATGTGGAAGACGATTGGTGCCAATATGAGTATGTACAAATCTTACCCAAGGATTGTGGGAGAAACGGGCGGCAAAGATTTTGTGATAGCCCACAAGAGCGCTAACCCCGACGTGGTAGTGGCGGCATTGGCAAGAGGCGCTTTTGAATACCAGGGACAAAAATGTTCTGCTGCGTCAAGGGCTTATATTCCGTCTAACCTGTATGCAGAAGTAAGAAAGAAATTAGTGGCTGAATTGAAGAGTATGAAAATTGGTGCAGTGGAAGATTTTACCAATTTTGTAAATGCCGTGATTGATGAAAAGAGTTTTGATAAATTAGAAGGTTATATCAAATCAGCGCGTAAAAAAGGCAGTAATGCCAAAGTAATTGTAGGTGGCCATTGTGATAAAACAAACGGCTTTTTCATCGAGCCAACAGTAATAGAAACTACCGATCCGAAATATGTAACCATGTGTGAAGAACTGTTTGGCCCGGTGCTCACTTTGTATGTATATGATGAAAATAAATTTGAAGATGCCTTGAAACTTGTTGACAGTACTTCGCCTTATGCTTTAACCGGTGCCGTGATCGCACAGGATCGTTACGCGGTAGAACTGGCTACCAGCAAACTCCGTAACAGTGCCGGTAATTTTTATATCAACGATAAGCCCACCGGGGCCGTAGTTGGCCAGCAGCCATTTGGCGGTGCCAGGGCAAGCGGTACCAATGATAAAGCGGGTTCTATCTTAAACCTCTATCGCTGGTTAAGTGCCAGGACTATTAAAGAAACATTGACACCGGTAACAGATTACCGCTATCCCTTTTTGGGGGAGGAATAATTTCCTACTTCTATTTTTTTTTGGCCGTTTTTTTAAACGGCCTTATTTTTTGGGGAAAATTATCTACACAATATTGTCCAATTAATAAAAATCAACTGATTTTTTACTGGCATTGCTTTTGGATAAATTAAGTAAACAAAATTAGATATTATGAAATTTTTATTAACCGGGTTAATTTTATTAACTACCACCACAGCAATTATGGCTCAAGATGCTGATTTCGGTATCAAAGGCGGCCTGAATTTGGCAAATTTTACCAACGAAAATGGAACAGAATATAAAATGAAGCCAGATATCCACCTGGGTATTCTTGTCCATATTCACCTCAACAAAATGTTTGCAGTACAACCAGAGCTGTTATTTTCCGGCCAGGGTACAAAATTTAATACCGGCAATTCAGACTTCAGGTATAGTCTTAATTACATCAACCTGCCTGTTTTGTTGCAACTAATGACAGAGAGTGGAATTAGATTCGAAACCGGCCCCCAGGTTGGTGTATTGGTGGGTGCCAAAGCAAAATCTGGCGGTAATTCGGTAGATATTAAAGACAATTTTAAATCAACGGATTTTGCCTGGGTATTTGGTATTGGTTACATCACACCAAAAAAGTTTGGCTTTGACTTTAGATACAACCTGGGGCTTGCTGATATTACAAAAGCTACTTCAAGTAATATAAAAAATTCAGTTATACAACTGGGCGTATTTTACCAGTTTCATAAGTAATGTTTTCATACACCAATAATTAGGTTGCAGAACAATTGCATAAATAAAAAAGCTCCTTTATGGAGTTTTTTTTATTTATCTATTTTAGGTTGAGATAACGTATTGTTTTATTTTTATCACCTAATCAATTTTGTTTTGAAAATAATACTTGATAAAAAACAATTGCAGTTGATTTTACAGCGGCTTGCTCACCAACTGGTGGAGAATCATACTGATCTGAAAAATGTTGTCTTTATCGGCCTGCAGCCGAGAGGGGTGCAGGTAAGCAAATTGATAGTAGAAAATATCCGGCAACTTTTTCCCAATGAGAAAGTGCAGTATGGTGTGCTGGATATTACGTTTTACAGGGATGATGTAAGAAGTGAGTTGCACAAGGCCAACAAAACAGATATCCCATTTTCTGTAGAGAGCAGACAGGTAGTATTGATCGATGATGTATTGTACACCGGAAGAACTATCCGGGCTGCACTGGATGCCCTGCAGGATTTTGGCAGGCCGCAAAAAGTAGAACTCTGTGTACTTGTGGACAGGAGGTTCAACCGGGAATTACCCATTCAACCGGATTATTTTGGTAAAGCCATTGATACGGTGAGTTCACAAAAAGTGAAAGTAGAATGGGATAAAGAAGAAGTGATTTTGTATTAATGAGTAGTGTCGCTTATTTCTATTACAAGAATTTTATAACCCGATTACACAAATTACTGTAATTAGTATTAATCAGTGTAATTAAAATAGCTGCAAAATATGATTACCAGAATGCTGAAATTGATTCATAAACTATAGCTTTGCTTTTTAATGCAACTATCTACCAAACATTTATTGGGCATTAAAGATCTCCTGACGGAAGATATTTCCCTTATTCTATCCACCGCAACACAGTTTAAAGAAGTATTGCAAAGACCGGTAAAAAAAGTGCCTTCACTCAGGGATGTTACCATTGTGAATTTATTTTACGAAAACAGCACCCGTACAAGGATCTCCTTTGAACTGGCAGAAAAAAGGCTTGGCGCTGATACCATCAATTTTGCTGCATCAGGTTCTTCTGTATCAAAAGGAGAAACTTTACTTGATACGGTCAATAATATCCTGAGTATGAAAGTGGATATGGTGGTAATGCGGCACAGTGCCAGTGGTGCTCCCCACTTTTTAGCAAAGCATATCCCGGCGGCAATTGTGAATGCCGGCGACGGTATCAATGAACATCCCACACAGGCCTTGCTGGATGCATTTTCCATTAAAGAACAATTAGGAGAGCTTGAAGGGAAGAAAATCGTTTTGGTAGGTGATATTATGCACTCGAGGGTGGCACTTAGTAATATTTACCTGCTAAAAAAAATGGGTGCAGAAGTAATGGTAGCAGGCCCGCCAACATTGATTCCTAAATACATTGAAGAAGCATTGCAGGTAAAGGTAGAATACAACCTGAAGAAAGCACTGGAGTGGTGTGATGTGGCAAATGTTTTACGCATTCAACTGGAGCGGCAAAACCAGGTACTCTTCTCTTCCCTGAGGGAATATAATCTTGCCTATGGCGTAAGTAAAAAATTATTGGACGGATTAAAAAAAGAGATTGTAATTATGCATCCGGGCCCAATCAACAGGGGAGTGGAAATTGACAGCGATGTGGCGGATGGCAATCAGTCTATTATTTTGCAGCAGGTTGAAAATGGGGTGGCAGTAAGGATGGCAGTATTGTATCTGCTGGCGGGTGGGAAAGGGAATGGATAGTTGATAATTGGATAATTGATAAATCCTGTGCTGGAAGAAGAATAAGTTGAATCAAATCTTATAAAAGGATTGCGAATGAGTAGGCCCTTTTTACTTAAAGAATTATCAAATATCAACTAACCAATTATCAATTAATATGAGAACCTGTTTATTCCCCGGAACCTTTGACCCTCTTACGCTTGGCCATATTGATATCATCAACAGAGCCATGCCGCTATTTGATAAAGTGGTGATCGGTATCGGGAGAAATGCAAGTAAGATTCCTATGTTTAAGGAAGAGCTGAGACTGCAATGGATAAAAGAAATTTATGCAAATGAACCAAAAGTAGACGCTGTAGTATATGAAGGATTAACAGTAACTTGTTGTAAGGAAGTAGGTGCCAATTTTATTTTAAGAGGCATCCGTTATGTTAATGATTTTGAGTATGAAAAGGCAATTGCAGATATGAACCGCAGTATCAATGGCCATATTGAAACGGTATTTTTAACCTGCCTCCCTCAATATACATCAGTAGCATCTACCCTGGTAAGGGATGTACTGAAAAATGGTGGCGATGTATCGCAATTTTTACCGAAAATTGTAAATGATTCTATTTCAAAAATTAATAACCTTTAAAAATATTTTTATGTCGATCTGGTTTAAAAAATCTTTGAAATTATCCGACCTTGGCGCAATAGAACCCGGCACTATGGCTGAGTTCCTTGGTATGGAGTGGATAGAATTGGGTGATTATTATGTGAAAATAAGAATGCCCGTTGACCAGCGTACCAAACAACCTTATGGTTTACTGCATGGAGGTGCCAGTTGTGCATTGGCAGAAACTATCGGAAGCGTCGCTTCACAACTGGTGCTGGATCCCAATAAATTTATTTGCGTTGGGCTTGAAATAAATGCCAACCATATCCGAAGCGCCAGAAGTGGTTACGTAACGGGAACTGCGAAACCGTTGCACCTGGGCGGCACTACACATGTGTGGGATATCAAAATATACGACGACGCTGAAAAGCTAATTTGTATCAGCCGCCTAACCCTGGCAATACTAAAGAAGGCATTTTAACCGTCGAATGTGAATGGTTAATGGTATTGGTTGTGCAAAATTTTCAACTAAATGTAAGTGTGCTCAAGTACCGGGTGCGGCTAAACGAATTGCCCGTTTTCGCCTACGGTATATCAAAAAAGGTATTCAGTATATCTTTTATCGAAGGATAAGTATTGGCCAATGGTTCCTGGATATCTTTTGTTTTTACCCATTTTATTTCGGCAATGTCTTCCTCGGTTTGCGGAATAAGTTTTTGTTTGGAAGAACAGGTCATAAAATACCAGTGGGTGGTTTTTAAAAAATGTTTTCCATAGGCATTGTAGGTATGGTATGTTTCGCCAGTCTTTTGCACCAGTTTTAAATTGGTTAAGCCCGTTTCTTCTTCTACTTCTCTTAATGCAGTTGCTTGAATATCTTCATTTTTCTCCACTTTGCCTTTCGGAAGGTCCCATTTGCCCAGGCGTAAAATAAACAGGAGCTCTTTTTTTTCGTTCTGCACAATGCCACCCGCAGCTTCTATTTCTTTAAAATGTTTAAAAAAAGTCTTCTTCAGTTTCTCCAGGTCGCTGTGCCAAAGCACCCCGGCATGAAATTCTTCCTTCACTATTTCGTGCAACAAGGATTTGATGGCAGCGCTGGATATTTCATCCACGAACACAGCATCGGGGTGATGCAGTATTTCATGCAATTCCTTATCAATATCATCACAGAGATAAACAGGCTTGTCGCCAAAGTAAATTTTAATGTGCATAATAAAATTTCAAATCCTGCTATTGAAGCCTCAAATTTGCGGCATGACTAATGAAAAGGCTGTAGCAGAAAAGTTATTACAAGTTAATGCAATTAAATTAAATCTGGAACAACCATTTACCTGGGCCAGCGGATGGAAAAGCCCTATCTACTGCGATAACCGCAAAGTGTTGTCCTTTCCTTATGTCCGGGATTTTATAAAAAGTGAATTGTGCAATGTGGTGTTTGAAAAATTTCCGGAAGCTGAAATGCTGGCAGGTGTAGCCACTGCTGGAATCGCCTGGGGGGCAATGGTGGCTGACCAATTGAAGCTGCCATACATTTACGTACGCCCCAAACCAAAAGAACATGGCCTGGGCAACCAGATCGAGGGCTGGTATCAAAAAGGACAAAAAGTAGTGGTAGTGGAAGATCTCATCAGTACCGGCAAGAGCAGCCTGCAGGTAGTAGAAGTGTTACAAAAAGAAGGGCTGATAGTAGAAGGGATGGTGTCTATTTTTACTTATGGCTTTGATGTGGCGGAAGCTGCATTCAAACAAACCGGCGTGCCATATTATTCGCTCACCAATTATACAACCCTGATTGATTCTGCCATTGAAAAAGGATTAGTAAGCAAAGGCCAGCAAAATACTTTGTTAAACTGGCGGCAAAGCCCTGCTGAGTGGAATGGTTAATTCTGTAACTTTAATAAAAATCAGTAAGATGAAATCAATTTCGTTAATATTAGTATCCCTGTTTGGTTTATTAACCATCAGTACGGCGCAGGCAAAAACAGTACAAAAAGTGGTGATAAAAACACCCACAGTTCAATGTGAAATGTGCAAAACAAAAATTGAGGGCTACCTCAAAAGGGAGCCGGGCATTATATCATCTGATGTGAATTTTAAAAAGAAAACTACCACAGTTACCTTTTTAACCGACCGCAATAACATTGAACAAATAAAAACCGCCATTGGCAATGCCGGGTATGATGCTGATGATGTAACTGCGGATGAAGATGCCTATAAAAGATTGCCTAAATGTTGCAAGAAGCCGGCTGCTGCTGAGGAAGCAAAGCCTGCGGAGAAGCAGAACTAAGATTATTATATCGAATACTCAGTCAAGGTTGACAACTTTTCAGAAGTTTTCAACCTTTTTCTTTACCACAACTTATTTATTTTCAGGATTGGGATTGGTTATTTTAAGATGGAATGAGATAATCAGCAATGGTTTAGGAATTGGCAAGATAAAATTTTTCGGTATAAACCGGCAACGGCTGCCAGCCTTTCCCGGCCTGATTGAATCTTTCATGCAGGCAACCGGAAAGGGCCAGGAAAACTAGTTCCTATTAAAATTCCTGTTTCAAAAAATGGTCCATTTACAAAAAAAGAATTCCCCCCGAGGAATCGGGGGGAATTTTCTTTAACCCTTAAAACAACCAACATGAATGATGTTGATTCCTATACAACACTAAATACGGCAATTGGTTGAGTTTGGTTTGCTGTTATTTTCTAAAAATTATGTTAAAGCGATATCGAGTACCTGTTGCATTGTTTTTACATAGTGAAATTTAGTTCCTTTAATGAAGGCAGGGTTTATTTCCTCCACATCTTTTTCATTTTGCCAACACATGATAATTTCCTTTAAACCAGCACGCTTGGCCGCCAGCACTTTTTCTTTGATGCCACCTACCGGAAGTACCTGTCCACGCAGGGTGATCTCTCCGGTCATGGCCAGGTAAGGTTTTATCCTGCGGCCGGTAAAAGCACTAGCCAAAGCGGTCATCATGGTAATACCGGCACTTGGCCCGTCTTTAGGCACTGCCCCTTCCGGTACATGGATATGGATGTTCTTTTTGTTGAACATCTCGGGATCAATATCCAGTTTTTTGGCATTCACCTGCAGCCAGGTGTAGGCGGTAGTGGCACTTTCTTTCATTACGTTGCCGAGATTGCCTGTCATTTTCAATTCCCCCTTGCCGTCGCTTAGGCTGATTTCTATAAAAAGAATATCTCCGCCAACATAAGTCCAGGCAAGCCCTACTGCCACACCGGGCATATTGGCTACCTTGTACATATCATTACTATACCTTGGCTTGCCCAGGATCTTTTGCAGGTCCACCTGGGTAAGAGTTGGCTTAAGTTTGCCTTTGATGGCGTATTGTTTGGCAAGGTTACGCATGGTGCTGGCCAGTTGCCTGTCAAGGTCCCTGACACCGCTTTCCCTTGTATAATCTTCTATCATTTTTTCCAGTACTTTGTCACTTACTTTAATGGTCACATCTTTTAATCCATGTGCTTCCTGCTGTTTGGGCAACAAGTGCTGTTTGGCGATTTCAATTTTTTCTTCTACAGCATAGCCACTCAGGTCAATGATCTCCAAACGGTCCCTGAGGGCCGGTTGTATGTTGTTTACATTATTGGCGGTGGCAATAAACAGCACTTTGCTAAGATCGTATTCCAACTCAAGGTAATTATCATAAAACGTATTGTTTTGTTCAGGATCAAGCACTTCCAGCAAGGCAGAAGAAGGGTCGCCCCGGTGATCGCTGCCCACTTTGTCAATTTCATCCAGTATCATTACTGGGTTGCTGCTTTTTATTTTGCGAATACTTTGTATGATTCTGCCAGGCATAGCACCAATGTAGGTTTTTCGGTGCCCCCTTATTTCGCTTTCATCATGCAGCCCGCCCAGGCTTACCCTCACATACTTGCGGGCTACTGCATGGGCTATACTTTTGCCTAAGCTTGTTTTGCCAATACCCGGAGGACCTACAAAACAAAGTATCGGGCTTTTCATGTCCCCTTTCAGTTTCAGTACAGCCAGGTATTCCAGGATCCTTTCTTTTATTTTGTGCATCCCGTAATGATCATGATCAAGAATTTTTTTTGCTTTTTTTAAATCATAAGAATCCTCGGTATAATCCTGCCAGGGAAGGTCCAGCATTAAATCCAGGTGGTTGTATACCACAGAATAATCAGGTGTGCTGGGGTGCATCCGTTCTAATTTTTCAGCACCTTTCACAAACATTTCCTTAGCAGCAAGCGGCCATTTTTTCCCTTCCGACTTCTTCAGCATTTCTTTTACTTCCGCCACATTATCGCCACCCAGTTCTTCCTTGATCGCTTTCATCTGCTGCTGAAGAAAGTACTCCCTTTGCTGTTTGTCAAGCTCCGCACGGGTTTTATTGGTTACCTTATTTTTCAGTTCAGTGTATTGCAGTTCAGTCTGCATGAGGTTCATCAGCAACTCTGCCCTTGCTTTGATATTATTGATAACCAGCAATCGTTGTTTATCTTTTATTTCACTATTGAGATTGCTGCTTACAAAGTGTATAAGAAAAGAAGGGTTTTCAATATTTTTTAAAATAATAGCGGCTTCGCTGGGCAGGTTGGGTGAGATGCTGATGATTTGTGCCGCAAGGTCTTTAATGCTGCCCACCATGGCATCGAAGTCGCTGTCGTTTTTTAGGCCTTCTTCTTCCAGCACTTTTACTTTTGCTTTAAAGTAGGGGTCTTCTGTAGTAATTTCTTCTACCTTAAACCGCTTCTTCCCTTGTATGATTACAGTAGTGCCGCCGTCAGGCATTTTTATCAGTTTGGCAATTTTGGCAACGGTACCGATTTCTTCCAGATCACTTACTGTAGGTTCTTCTATTGTACTGTCTTTTTGCGCTATCACGCCTATCAATTTGTCACCCTTGTAAGCATCTGTCACTGCTTTTATACTTTTATCCCGGCCTACAGTAATAGGTAAAACCACTCCGGGAAAAAGCACCGTATTGCGCAGGGGCAACAGGGGTAACTCTTCTGGAATGCCCAGCAGGTCGTTGTCTTCAGCACTGTCTTCATTAAGGGGTATGATTGGCATAAACTCCATTTCATCCTCCGTTCCTTGCATAAAAAATTGATTACTCATAATATTTATCAATATATAGCCAAAATGGCGAAATTGGCACTTAATTGCTGTTTTTTTTGTGGACGTACCTATTGGCAAGTTTAATGCCGAAAGCAGGGATTGTTCAGGGAAAACGGTTTAGCCGAAAATTGAGCATTGAATATTTAAAATCAAATACAGTGAGGTTGACACTCAATCTCTTGACAAGATAGTTGCAGGCCCCATAGACAGCATGGACAGGATTTCTGTATTTTGTATTGCCTGCCATTTGCTAATTTTTATTCACCAATAAAAAACGCTTTACCCGGCCTGGTTTGTATTTTGGCCATCGAACCTTGAAAATTGGGGTTTGACTAAATCTATTTATTTTAAAAAATATTTAGACACTTGCCCACATCATTATTGAACTTATTTTTGCCCTTATGGATATCAGGTGTTCAAAAAAGGAATTACAAATCTTTGACAACATTGCAGCTGCAGCAGCCGAACTGCGGGTGCCCTGTTATATAATTGGCGGTTTTGTAAGAGATAAAATAATCGGCAGGCTGACAAAGGACATTGACATTGTATGTTTGGGTGATGGCATAAAGCTGGCCGAAGCGGTGGCAGCATCATTTACCCCAAGGCCGGAAGTGAGTTTTTTTAAAAATTTTGGAACTGCGCATATAAAAACAAGTGATATTGAAATAGAATTTGTTGGTGCACGGAAAGAAAGTTACAGCAGCAACAGCCGCAAGCCCGAGGTGGAACCAGGTACACTGGAGGACGATCAAAACAGGCGTGATTTTACAATCAATGCAATGGCTATCAGTTTGAACAAACCAAATTATGGTCAGTTTATTGATCCTTTTAATGGGTTAAGCGATATAGAAGACAGGATTATAAAAACGCCTTTACAACCTGCAGCAACTTTCAGCGATGATCCGCTCCGGATGATGAGGGCTATCCGTTTTGCCGCACAATTGGAATTTGACATAGTTCCTGAAACATTTGAGGCAATAAAACAAAATGCAGGGCGTATAAAAATTGTAAGTGGCGAACGCATCGCAGATGAACTGAATAAAATATTGCAATGTAAAAAGCCATCCATTGGATTTGAACTTATGTACAAAAGCGGCTTGCTTAAAATTATTTTTCCTCAAATGGTGGACCTTGCTGGTGCAGAGTATATTGATGGCAAAGGGCATAAGGATAATTTTTACCATACCCTGCAGGTGGTGGATAATATTTCGGAAAATACAGATGATCTCTGGCTCCGTTGGGCTGCGGTATTGCATGACATTGCCAAGCCGGCAACCAAAAAATTTGAAGAAGGGCATGGCTGGACATTTCACGGGCATGAAGTGGTGGGAGGCAGGATGGTACCCAAAATTTTTGCCCGGCTAAAACTCCCGCAAAATGATAAAATGAAATTTGTTCGAAAGCTGGTGGAGCTTCACCTCCGGCCAATAAGCCTTACGAAAGAAAATATTACAGACTCCGCCATCCGCAGGTTATTGTTTGATGCGGGTGAAGATATTGATGCCCTGATGACTTTGTGCAGGGCTGATATCACATCAAAAAACAAGCAAAAAGTAAAACGGTTCCTTGAAAATTTTGAAATGGTGCAGCAGCGTTGTGCGGAAGTGGAAGAGAAGGATCAATTGAGAAACTGGCAACCACCTATTACCGGCGAAATGATTATGGAAACATTCAAGCTACCGCCGGGGCGCATTGTAGGCGATATTAAAAGTGCCATCAGGGAAGCGATCCTGGATGGGGTAATACCCAATCATTTTGATGCAGCCCACGCTTTTATGCTTTCGAAAGCAAAAGAACTGGGATTGATGTAATATTTTTTTTCAATAAATCAAAATGTTGTTATCGTTAATTTCTCATTTGTTATTATTAATTTCGTCTTATGGCAATATTACGTTTCAGGATATATTGGGAAGATGACGACAGCATTTACAGGGATGTGGTGATACGTCATACACAAACATTTGCAGATCTGCACAGCAGCATTTTAAAAGGTTATGAGTTTGACAGTAAACATAAGGCAACTTTTTACCGCAGCAATGATAGCTGGCTAAGGGGAAGGGAAATATCTTTGGAAAAATATGATGACAAAACATATGTGGTAGAACCGCTTATAATGACAGATATTGCCCTGGGCACTGAAATTAAGGACCCCAACCAAAAGTTTATTTATGTGTACGACTTTAATAAATTCTGGACTTTCCGGATTGAATTGATTAACGTAGACAAAGAAGAAAATAAAAAAATATCTTACCCAAGCTGCATCCGCACAGAAGGTATTGCCCCCTCGCAATATGGAACCAAAGGCCTGGTTGACAAAAGGCTTGCCGAGGTAGAAGAAAAATATGATCTTACCGCTGCCTCCATGCTGGAAGGTTTTAGCGAAGAAGATGACGAAGGCAATGCTACCCAAAATGAAGAAGAAGAAACAGGCACTGAAGAAGCAGGCGAGGAGTTTTTGTGATTACGAAAAACACATTGAATTGCGAATTTGATACGGCTCTTTACAAGCCATTCAAAATAACATGGAAAAAACTTGTATCGTTATTGTTGGCCCTACCGCTGTGGGTAAAACTTCCTTGGCCATCCGCTTTGCACAGCATTTTTCAACAGAAATTATTTCCTGCGACAGCCGCCAGTGCTACCGGGAATTAAGCATTGGCGTGGCAAAGCCATCTGCTGAAGAATTGGCTTTGGTTAAACACCATTTTATTAGCTCCCATTCCATACAGGATTATGTAACCGCCGCTGCATTTGAAAAATATGCAGTGGAAAAAGCCACTGAAATTTTTGAAAGACAGGATGTGGCGGTAATGGTTGGAGGTACCGGATTATATGCTAAAGCATTTTGTGAAGGGATAGATGACATACCTGCAATTGATAATGCTATAAGGCAAACCATCAACCACGCTTACCAGCAAAATGGCCTTGAATGGTTGCAGGCTGAAGTGAAAAAAAATGATCCTCTATATTTTGCCCGGGGTGAAATAAACAATCCCCATCGATTATTAAGGGCCTTAGAAGTAAAATCATCTACCGGGCAATCCATTCTTCATTTTCAGACGCAGCAAAAAAAGCCAAGAGATTTTAGAATAATTAAAATTGGCCTTGAAATTCCCCGGGCTGATTTAATTGAACGTATAAACCACCGGGTAGATATCATGATGCAGGAGGGTTTGCTGACTGAAGTAAAAACCCTGCTGCCATACCAGCACCTGAATGCCCTGCAAACAGTAGGCTACAATGAATTATTCAGTCATCTTTCTGGTAATATTACCTTACAGCAGGCATCCGATGCCATTAAAGTAAGCACCCGTAAATACGCCAAAAGGCAAATGACGTGGTTTAAAAAAGATACCTCCACAAATTGGTGCTCCGGGGATTTTAATAAAGCATTTGCAATAATTCGCAACCCTGTTTAACCTATTTCACCCTGTTTAAGCCTGAGGGACAGTTTTGGAGGAAAGCCATTAAATAAAAAAAGGGCCAGGATAAAAATCCAGCCCGATGTTTGAAATCCTATATCCTATGAAAAACCTATGCAAATATAAAAGGCTTATAGACGTTATGTATTACATAATTTAGTAAAACTGTTACAAAATTCACACATTAGTTCTTAAAAAGGTGTTTTGTATACAGTAAAAGCATTTGAATTTAGAATAGCTTGCCCTGAGAACTATTACTTTTTAGCTGTAGGAAGGAAAAGGTTGGCCTTTGATGAAATTTCTTTTAAATAATATACCTGAACATTAATTTGTTCAACGGATACTTTTTGGATTTCTTAATTGTAACCCAGTTATTTGTTTTATGGGCGCAACTATTATCTGCTGAATCAATAAAATGCATTCTTTTCGTATTGCATTATACTTTTTTCAGGTTTTGAACAGCATACCCAATCCCTTTGTCAATCCAATCTTCACCGTTCCAGGAATAATCCTGGTAAATGCCAATTATCCCGCACTTCTTGTTTTGATACCTGAAAGTAAAATTGGATGTTCAGCACCAGGCACTGCCCCCACAGTGGTTAATATGGAGTACGTTAACCATAAAAAATCAAGCAGAAGGAGTGCTAAAAATTCCTACACACTCTGCACATAATAATACCTTCTCACGATTCACGTCACAGCAACAATTCACCCGGCAATGTTTTTATGTAAAATGATGAATGGCCTGAGAGTAGGCTTACCTAAAATGGTTTGGCCTTTTGTTATGTATTGACTGAATTATGTTGTCAATGACTGTTATTTCGCCTCATCCAATACTTGGGCAAAGGAACTGCAACACAGAAAAAAGAATGAAGAAAAAACACAACCTTCACTGCTTAAAATTTAAATCCAACTGTTGCAACAACATTACCTCTTTGGGTATCTACTGTGGCAAAACTGTTGCTTTTATCCTGCAGGCGGTAAGCAAAGTCTACGTCTTTACTGAAAGAATGCACATAAGTAAGATCAATAAAGAAACCTTTATTGCGATATCCCAGGCCTCCGCTAAGCAACATTTTATTTGCTTTAAGGGCTGCATCTTTATACGGGTTGGTGTAATATGCAAAACCAAGTCTTGCCATGATTACATTAAACTTCAGTTCGCCACCTGCCCTGAAATTAAAGTTGCCTTTATACTGGTTCCTGATAACATTGTTGAGGCCTTTATAATAGTTCAATTCATTGGCATCGGGATTTTCATTGGCAGAATAAAAACTTCCATTTTTATACCCTACATATTCAATGTCGGCAGTAATAAATCCTTTTTGTTTTCTTACATCTTCAATTTCCCTGAATACATAGCTGCCACTGAACAGCACTTTCCATGGAGTGAGCATGGTATACTTGCTTTCACCGGGTTGGCCATTCGTAAAATTGTCAGAAGATACAGATGCCAGTCCGTTATAATTTTCCGTGTTTGTTTCCAGGCTGGTGTTTCTTTTATCTTTTAATATAAACATATAAGTAGGAGTGTGCAATGCAAAGCCAAGCCTTATGTATTCTGTGGGTTTATAAATTACCCCCAGTTTTAAATTTACCCCTGCACCGGTAGTCCTGTAATTATCAATATAATTGGAATAACCAAAATAATTAGTTTGATTGGATGAGGTATCGCTTTCCCTGAAGGTGGTGGTATTTTTGTAATCAACAATTGGTATGCCGAGGCTGCCTCCTATCAATAATTTATCTTTTTTGTTGTAAGCGTAACCGAAAGCTAAATCATACATTCCACCACTTGTTGCAATCGTTTTTTCCTGCATCAACGCTTTGCCACTTTCTAATACGAATTCTGGTGTACTTTTTACAACTAAGTTTCCATTTATCCGGAAAGTATCTACCAGGAAAGTGTACAGTGCCGGAGCCGAACCGTATGCGTATTGCGGCTTATTCAATACACCGCCAATTGAATCTCCGCTATTTGATACTTCTTCAGCCCATTGTTCACTGAAAGAACTGTAGTTGTTGAAGCCTTTGTATTGAACTGTATTATTAAAATTGACTGACTGGGTTATTGCAATACTGAAAGCTTCACTGGTGGTTGGTTCATTACGATGTGCAGCACCAAATACAAAACCTATCGGCCCAAAGCCAGGGTTATTTTTACTGTTGACGAATTGATTACCCCTGAAATTGCTTTTGTTGTTGTTTAGAAAAAAACCAGGAGTAAAAACAAATTCTCCCGTCCTGAAATTGCCGAGCCCGGCAGGGTTAACATAGGTGGCCGTTATATCGCCGCCTAAGGAACCCATTGCACCGCCAATAGCAAGGTTGCGGGCAGTGCCATTTTGTGGAAAGAAGGAATATTTTAAAACATCCTCGGGTATTTGAGCAAAAAGCCTGGTGCCGGTAACGAGGAAAATGAAGAGTAAGTATTTTTTCATGGCAAAATGGTTTAAGGATGAAGCTTTAATGTGCGTTCATTTAATGATTAAAATTTTGTTGCATTAATTTTTGCCATTTCGCACGGGCCTTGTTGTGCTGCCGGAGGAACTGCTGCTGCTGTTGCTGCTGCTGCTATTATTTGAAGAAGTTGGCGTATAGCTCCGGTTAGTTTGAGAAGAATTGTTATCTGAACTGCTGTGGTTAAAAAGTTTATTAAATGTATTTCCAACCCTGCTGCTGTTATTGTTACTGTTATTATAGGTTCTTACAGGATAATTGATATACCCCATTTTTGTTTTCGAAGTGTTATTGGTATTGTTATAACCACTGCTGTAGGCAGCTAAATTAGTTGTTCTGGGAGTGGAAATTTTAGGATTGGCAGGCGTAATTACTACCTGGCTGTATACCGGTAAATAATAATAATAGGGGTTGTAATAGTACCCATAATTGTAACCATACAGGTAAGGGTTGTAACTGATGTCATTATCAAAATACCTCCATCGGGGGTCATTAAAACCCAGCCTTATCTGCCGTTCTTCTGCATAGTTACGCCTGGTATCGGTGTAATTATCTTTACGGTCATCTTTTCTTTCTTCATCATAAAAACGTGCAGGTGAGAAATACACATCATCAGGGGTTTGTGTTGTCTTATGTGCAGTGGAACAACTGCAAAATGCAGCTACCGTAGCGGTAAAAAGTAAAAGTTTAGCGTTCATGGCGAATGGTTTAAAATTAATTAAGAATGAAGTTACTACTTTTGCGCCTTTAAGGTCTGTTAAAATAGTTTCAAAATCTTTGCCATCTTTCAGTGCGAATTAATGGTATGGCGTTAAATAAGTACTAAAAAGGAAACAGGGTAATATTTCAGGAATCAACCAATTCAAATATATTTGACAACCGTATAAATTTATAAAAACGAAAAATATACCAACACTCAATGAGCAAAGAAATCACCAGCAGACAACAGGATTATTCGCAATGGTACAATGATTTGATTATAAAGGCAGGCCTTGCCGATTATAGTGCCGTAAGGGGCTGCATGGTTATAAAACCATACGGGTATGCCTTGTGGGAAAATATGCAAAAAGAGCTTGACCGCATGTTTAAAGAAACCGGGCATCAAAATGCTTACTTCCCATTATTTGTGCCTAAAAGTTTGTTTGAGGCTGAGGAAAAAAATGCAGAAGGATTTGCCAAAGAGTGTGCGATTGTAACGCACTACCGCTTAAAAAGCGACCCGGATAATAAAGGAAAACTAATCGTTGATCCGGAAGCAAAACTGGAAGAAGAGTTGGTTGTTCGCCCAACAAGCGAAGCCATTATCTGGAGTACTTATAAAGGTTGGATACAATCTTACCGCGACCTGCCAATTTTAATTAATCAGTGGGCCAATGTTGTACGATGGGAAATGCGAACCCGCTTGTTTTTGCGTACCACCGAATTTTTGTGGCAGGAGGGCCATACAGCACATGCCACCAAAAAGGAAGCAGTGGACGAAACCATTAAAATGCTGAATGTTTATGCGGAGTTTGCAGAAACCTTCATGGCCATGCCGGTAGTAAAAGGAGTGAAGACGCCAAACGAACGCTTTGCCGGGGCCGAAGATACCTATTGCATTGAGGCATTGATGCAGGACGGAAAGGCATTGCAGGCAGGAACATCACATTTCTTAGGACAAAATTTTGCCAAAGCATTTGATGTGAAATTTACTGATAAGGAAAATAAACTTGATTATGTGTGGGCAAGCAGCTGGGGGGTAAGTACAAGGTTGATTGGAGGGCTGGTGATGGCACATAGTGATGATGAAGGGTTGGTATTACCGCCCAGGTTAGCGCCAATACAAGTGGTGATAGTACCCATTTTTAAAGGCGAAGAACAGAAGCAAATGATAGATGAAAAAGTAACGGGATTGGTGCAGGAATTAAAAGCAGCAGGTGTTTCAGTAAAGTATGATGACAACGATAACAACAGGCCAGGGTGGAAGTTTGCAGAGTATGAAATGAAAGGGGTTCCAGTCCGGATCGCCATTGGCGCAAGAGACCTGGCTAACAATGTGGTGGAAGTGGCCAGGAGGGATACCAAAGAAAAGAAGAGCTACAGCATGGATGGCCTGGCGCAAAGCATCATCGGCTTGCTGGAGGATATACAAACATCAATGTATAAAAAGGCAACAGCTTACAGGGATGAGCATATTACCAAGGCGGATAGCTGGGATGAATTTGTAAAACTGCTGGATGAAAAAACCGGCTTTATTGCTGCACATTGGGATGGCACCGGTGAAACAGAAGAAAAGATAAAGGAATTAACAAAAGCTTCAATACGCTGCATTCCAATAAACAATCACCTGGAAGAGGGAAAATGTATACTGACCGGAAATGGAAGCAGCCAGAGGGTTTTATTTGCAAGGGCTTATTAGCAGGTGGTGGGTGTTGAGCATTGCCTGTGAAAGACCTTTCTGAACCGGAAAATTGAATAATGAGCATTTTAAAAATCACTAAAAGGAAGAATTCTAAAATCAACACTCAACTTTAAATGCTCAAACATCATGAGTATTTTTATTTTGAATAATATTATCCGGTGGCTGCAGGCAAGCCAACTGGCTTGCCCTGTAAAAAAATACTTACATATATGCTGCCCGGGCTGTGGTATGCAAAGAAGCTTTGTTGCATTATTGCAGGGTAATTTCACATTAAGTGTGCAGTATCATGCCGGAACTATACCAATACTATTTTTCTTTTTGTATGCAACATTGCACCTTATTTTCAAATTCAGGCATGGAAATAAAATAATTGTGTATGGTTATATATTTGTTGCTGCCATAATACTATGTAATTATATTTACAAGATCATTACCCATAGCACAACCTGATTAATATGGAACAAGAAGATCTATTGAAGCCTGGTTACGGAATACAGCAAAACCTGCCAAATGCCACAGCAGCACTGGTGTTAGGTATTATATCTATTGTTGCCACTTTCTGTTATGGCATCGGGATCATTTGCGGCATTATCGGCCTGGTGCTGGCAAATAAAGACCGTAAATTGTACAGGGCTTCTCCGGAACTATATTCCGCATCAAGTTATGGTACCTGCAATGCCGGGCGCACCTGTTCTATTATCGGCATCATTCTATCTTTTCTTTTTATTATTGTTATTATATGCTGGATCATCTTTTTTGGTGCGCTGGTAGCTTCTCAAGGTTTTCGTTTTTGATTAGTATGAAAAAATCATACAACATAATATGGGAGAGTAAAATTGTGCTCACCTATTAGGATTTCAGCGATCCCAAAATTATGATACCCATCTTTTTCTAATTACATAACCATTCGCTTTTAAAATATTTTTCCTGATAATTCCTCTAAGATGTTCTAATGACCGTTAGCAAAATTGCTGTGCTGGAGATAACCATCTGCAGTCGAATTATCACTCGTGCAGGATATCCTGTGAATCGGGTTACCTAAGCTACTATCAGAATAATATCCACGCTATACAATAAATTTCAAAGGATAATTTATAATGAATTGTGTATTTGAATGAAGCCAATATATTGATACTAAGCCTTTATTTCATTATATGATTCAAACAGGTTTGTGTAAAATAATCCGGGCTCGGTAATACCTTTCTCCTTTTTTAAAAATTGCAAATAATTTAATGCTTTTCATTGTATCATAATAAACAGATCTCCCTGTTGATTAAAAAATAACACTGCCCAATATTTAACTGGTTCAATAGAAATACCTGCGATAATTCCACCAATTCAAGTATACTAAATTTTATTCTGAATTTCGAAATATCAATAACTAATAACAGATAAGTGGATGATAAAAATCATTTTATTACCTGGTTTTGCTTGCTATTTTAGAGGCAGATTCAAACTAGTCTTATTTGAAACGGATGGTGGATGTTTTTCCCTATGGATTAAAGTTCAGTACTTTTTGAAAATATATTTGATTTTAATCTTTACCTTATATTTCATCACCATTAAAAATATTTTCATGAAAACAATTACTATTAAACTATTTATTTTGTTGGTATTGGTTTTTACAACAAAATTTGGTGCCACCCAGAACCTTATCACAGATGGTAGTTTTAACACAACTACATCAATTACCCCTCTTGGTGCTCCTCCGGTTCCGTTAAATACCTGGTGCAGCTGGCAAAATTTAGGAACAGGTACTGTTTTAAATAAAAATGTCTCAGGAGGGGTTTGTACCTACAATATTTTAAACGGGGGTGCTAATACATGGGATATACAATTGAACCAGTATGGTTTCCCCCTGGTACTGGGCAATCATTACCGGCTTACCTTTGATGTAAGGGCGGATGCCAATCGCAACTTCGGGGTGTATATTGGTGAAGAAAGCGGATCATGGACAAATCTCAATGCTGCCAACTATACGCAACAGGCCACTACCATTTGGCAAACCAAAACAATTGAATTTGATGCGACTGCTGTATTTGCATTGCACAAACTGGGCTTTGAAATGGGAGTTGAAAATGTGAGTATGTATTTCGACAACATTGTGTTACAAAATGAGGGACCAGTGGTATTAAATAATATTGAAATCATTGGTACGTCTGTTTATCCCTACGATTGGATCACCGGTACAGATTTACAAACTTCTGATGGTAATATCTATACCTTATACAACTACCCGCTGAAAGGTGGGGAATTGAAATTCAGGCAGAATAAAGATTGGACCGTTAACTGGGGTTCTACTGCTTTCCCGACAGGCACAGGATACCAGGATGGCCCCAACATACCTGTTCCGGCGGGCACTTATAATATTAGTTTTAACAGAACAACCGGGGATTATAATTTTATCTGTACTGAATGTTCGCATACAATTGGAATAATAGGATCATCCGTTCCTCCTTATTACAACTGGATATCTGAAGTGAAGATGTTTACCCTGGATGGAGTTATTTTTAATTTAAAGGATTATTATCTCGCAGCCGGAGAATTAAGGTTCCGCCAGGATAACGATTGGGCTATCAACTGGGGAGGATCGAGTTTCCCCACTGGTGTGGGTAACATATTCTTACCCAATATTCAGGTAGTTGCCGGTAATTACAATATCAGTTTTAACAGGGAAACGGGTGAATATTATTTTGAAAGCTATCAGCCACGCATTGGTATTTTAGGTACTGCCCTTAATGGATGGGTGGGAGATGATATTCCGTTGCAAACCAATGATGGAGTAAATTATACATTACCAAATCATCCATTCGCTGCCGGCGAGGCAAAATTCAGGCAAAACAATGAATGGAATATTAACTGGGGAAATACTGATTTCCCATATGGTTATGGTTATGCCAACGGCCCAAATATCCCTATACCAGCCGGTAATTACAACGTTTCCTTTGACAGGCACTCTGGCTGGTATGCGTTTTCCTTAATTTGCCCTGATCCCATTTTGCAATGCAATGCAGATACTGTAGTAAATTCCGTTACAGGCAGTTGTGGTGCGGTAGTAGGGTACAAGTTCCCTGTTGTAATTAATGAATGCGGGAACAATTATGTTTATCAGCTTGAAGGTTTGCCAACTGGTGCATTCTTTCCTGCAGGAACAACAACAAATAGTTTTATTGTTTACAATTCAACGGGTAAAACAGGATACTGCAGTTTTACCGTTACGGTTAGAGATAAAGAACAGCCACTTATTACACAGGTAAATGCTAATCCTTCCTCACTCTGGCCACCGAACCATAAAATGAAAAATGTAGCTGTTAACTACAATACATCGGATAATTGCGGAACAGTTTCCAGTTCGCTTTCGGTGAGCAGCAATGAACCTGTTAATGGAACAGGTGATGGAGATACCGCTCCAGATTGGGTGATACTGGACAATCATCATTTGCAACTGCGGGCCGAAAGATCAGGCTCCGGTAACGGAAGGGTATACACTATAACCATTACGAGCATAGATGCTGCAGGCAATAGTTCATCGCAAAAAACTAAAGTGGTTGTGCCACATAATATGAACGGAACAAATTCAAAAAGCTATGTGACTGTAAATGAAAATTACCCCGAACAGCTGTTGGATTTCAAAGTGATACCTAACCCGAGCAGTCAATACTTCAATATCCAGGTAACGTCTGTCTCTAATGAAAAGATTGAACTGAACCTGTTTGATATCAGCGGAAGATTGATTTCTACATTGAATGCAGTCAACAATCAAACACTCAGGTTTGGAGACAAGTTGCGGCCTGGTGTATATATGGTAGAAATAAGACAGGGTGAACAACGCAAAATAGTGAAAGTGGTAAAACAATAATGATTGCTTTTCAACAAAGCCTTCCTGCATACTTTGCAGGAGGGCTTTGTATTTTAATATAGAAAAGCTCCAGCCTACTTTACCAATCTGTTGGTATTACAATATTATTTGTATGGGTCCAAAGTAACTTTACTGAAGTTTATAAAAGCAAGAAGTTTTTTTCTTAAAAGGCGGGCATGCTTTTATCTTTATATGTACAAATATAATATTAGTGGCCATCACATTTGCTGTTACCGGGTATTTTAAAATGAAGAAATGAATCAAGATAAAAACGGAGTTTATAAAGTGGCTTTTTCAATCCGTAATGCCCCCAGCAGGATACATGGTACCGGCGCTTATGCAATTGAAGCAATACCGGCTAAAAGGAAAATCGGTTCATTAGGCGGTGTAGTTATTTCAAAAAGGGAAGCAGACAGGAGAAGTAAATTAAATGAAAGTATTGCCATTGTTGAATTGTGGAATGGTAAAGCACTGGATGCCACCATCAACAGCAATGAACTCCGGTACATCAATCATTGCTGTAATCCTAATACTTATATGAGGGTATTTAATTGTCACGTAGAATTTTATGCCCTGGCAAAAATTAAGAAGGGTGAAGAACTTACCTGTAATTACGGACTTACCCATCATGAAGGCACTCTTCCCTGCAGGTGTGGAGCTAAAAATTGCAAAGGCTTTATTTGACAGTATTTATTCCTTCAGATCAATCTCCACCATTGCATTTTTTTGTTCACTTGAGGAGATGAACATTTCATACCGTTTATCATTAGCCGTAATCACCATCAGGGAGGTATTGGGTGGTATAGAACCCAGGTTGTTGGCCACCATTACCAGTTCATGATGGGGATGAAGGGCATCTATTTTTATTTTAAAACTTACAGGCTTTTCAGAAAGGCCGGCTCTGGATACCAGCAGCATATTGTTATCATAGATAGTTACAGTATCGCCATCAATTTCTCCATTATCATACAATTCAATCAACATCTCTGAAGCACCTGTTTCAATGTGCTTTACTACAGGGTTACTTCGGGTAATTAACACTTCAGGCACAGGCACTTTTAAAAGGGAATCTTTTATGGAAGACTTCACCTGCACAGGTTTTCCTTTTATTTCCTCCCTGGATAAAAATGGAATATTTTTCTTTACCGGTACTATTGAAGGGGTAGTTGCTGTGGCAGTTGGCTTATTTTCTCCCTCTACTGGTTTACTCACCGGAGCTGTTGGCATATTTACAATTGTAACGACTGGTTTAATTGGATCTTTTATCACAGATTTCCGGAGGGTACATTCCCTCAGCATAATATCATCAAGGGCAAAGTCATTGCCACAGCCGCCTGTAGTTTCATCATTCATTCTTATAATAATACCGGTTGTGCCGGCAGCTAAATAGAACTCTCCGAAATACCGTTGCCAGTTTGGGCCATTGGTGGGCGCTATAACACCTGTTTTAAATTTCGCCAGCTGGCTTCCGTTGCTGTTTTGTATAATAAAACTGATAGAAGGTGGGGTAGGGTTGCAAGGACTGGAAGTCCGGCAAACATTTACAATCCACGCTGA